>NZ_JAPTFQ010000128.1:0-6509 GCF_030985535.1 Stenotrophomonas sp. Sm2128 | reverse complement strand
GGCTGCGCAGGGGGCGCTGCAAGTACGTCCCTGTAAGCTCGGTCGCCGCATCCATGCGGCTCACGCCCCTGCGCAGCCTACCCGCCCGGCCCCTGACAGTTTCGTGCGCGTGCCAGCCACGGAAGAGAATCAAAAGATCAAAAGCAAAGGCAGGCGCTCGTTGTAGCGCCGAGCCCCTGCTCGGCCGCTGTACGCGAAGCCTCTGAGCCGAGCACGGTTCGGCTCTACAGAAGATCTTTCCGATCATTCTTTCGTTCATCCACGCATGGCGTGGATCTACCGTGTCGACCAAGGTCGACACCCATCAGGCACCGGCCATGCCATTCCGACAGATCGCAGAAATCTGTCGAAGGCGGGGTGGGTCCGGTTGCGGGGGTGTCCGCGGCACGGATGCCGCGGCCAAGCCCCCAGGGACGGGTTTACGGCGTCCCCCGCAACCGGACCCGCCCTGCCATCCCACGGAATGCCCGCTGTTGCTGTTGCTTCGGTTGTTGCTGTTGCTTCGGTTGTTGCTGTTGCTTCGGTTGTTGCTGTTGCTTCGGCTGTTGCATTGGCCTCTGCGGGTGCAGGGCGCAGCCCTGCATCGACCAACTCCCTACTTCTTCAGGAAGTTGTCCACCAGCAGATGCTTCACGTCGTCGAAGCGGCCGTTCAATACCGCCTTGGCTGCATACAGCGCGGTACCGGCCACCTGCTTGGCCTCGATCTGCGGCGGCATCACCAGCTCGGCGCGGCTGGTATGCACGTCCAGCAGCGCCGGGCCACGCTGCGACAGGAAATCCTGCACCGCTTCTTCCAGATCCTCGCTGCGCGTCACCGTGCGGCCGTGGAAGCCGATCACTTCGGCAAGGCGGCCAAAATCCGGGTTCTTCAGGTCGGTGTAGTTGTCCAGCAGGCCTTCCACCTTCTGCTCCAGCTCGACGAAGTTCAGCGAGCCATTGTTGAACACCACCACCTTGATCGGCAGGTTCTCCTGCACGGCCGTCAGCAGGTCGCCCAGCAGCATCGCCAGGCCGCCATCGCCGGACAGCGAAATCACCTGCCGGCCGGGGAACGCCTTCTGCAGGCCCAGTGCCTGCGGCATTGCATTGGCCATCGTGCCGTGCAGCAGGCTGGTCAGCGTGCGGCGGCGACCGTTGACGCGGATATGCCGCAGCACCCAGACCATCGGCGAGCCGCCGTCAGCGGTGAACAGCGCATCGTCGCTGGCATGCTTCGACAGCAGCGCGGTCAGATGCTGCGGGTGGATAAGCTCGCCCTCGCCCGGCTGTTCTTCCTGCTCGCGCTTCTTCAGCGCCTTGTCGCGACGTTCGATACATTCGTCCAGGAAACTGCTGTCCTCGCGCGGCGGCAACATCGGCAGCAAGGCATCCAGCGTCGGTGCAATGTCACCGACCACGCCGAGGTTCACCGGATGGCGGCGGCCGAGATGGCTGCCATCGCGGTCGACCTGGATGATCGTGGCCTTGTCCGGGTAGAACTGGCCCCAGGCGAAGTCGGCGCCGAGCAGCAGCAGCGTGTCGCACTCCATCAGCGTGTGGAAGCCGGATTCGATGCCGAAGATGCCGGTCATGCCCATGTTGTACGGGTTGTCCGGCTCGACGAAATCCTTGGCGCGCGAGGTGTGCGCGATCGGTGCCTGCAGGCGCCGGGCCAGTTCCAGCAGCTGTGCGTGCGCACCCTGGCAACCGGCGCCGGCGTAGATGCCGATGCGCTTGCCCTGCCCCAGCAACTCGGCGATGCGCTGCAGCTCAGCATCCGACGGGCGCAGCACCGGCTGGGTGTAATGCACCGAGAACGGCACATCGTGCTTCACTTCGGCCTGGCTGATATCGGCGGGCAGGATCACCACCGCCACGCCACGGCGGCTGATCGCGGCCTGGCAGGCCAGGGTGACCACGCGACGCGCCTGCTCGGCGCTGTGCACCTGCTCGCAGAACACCGAACAACTGGCGTACACCGCCTTGAAGTCCACTTCCTGCGGGAATTCCATGCCCAGCTCGCTGGTCACCACCTGGCTGGCGATCAGCACCATCGGCGCGCGGTTGCGGTTGCTCTCGAACACGCCATTGATGAAATGCAGGCTGCCGGGGCCGCAGGAGCCGGCGCAGGCGGTCAGTTCGCCGCTCACCAGCGAATCGGCGCCTGCGGCAAAGGCTGCTACTTCCTCATGCCGCACATGCACCCATGCGATCTCGCTGCCATGCATCGCATCGGTCACGTGGTTGAGCGTATCGCCCACGATGCCGTAGCAACGGCGGACACCGGCCTGCTGCAGGGCATCCACCACGATTTCGGCCACGCGCTTGCTCATCGGATACATCCTCGAACGGGGGGAACGTCCGAGGCTAGACCCGATGAAGTGATGCCTCCGCAAAAAAAGGGGACGGAGGGAATCAAGTCGTATGTGCTACAAACGACTTAATTCCCTCCGTCCCCTTTTTCTTCAATCGTTGACGTTGATCCAGCCTTCCACCGCGCCCTGCTTCGGGTTGCGGTAGCGCAGCTTCACCCAGCCGTCCTGTTCATCCAGCAGTTCCACGCGGTCGCCCTGCACCAGGTAACGCTTGGTGCTGGACGCACCGGGTCGGTCGAACAGGAACAGGCGCGCGGGTACCACGGCGGCCTGCTGACCACGCAACGGCCCGTCCGGCGGTGCGCCCATGCCATTGGCAATCGCGCTCTCCAGCACACGGCCGGCCGGATCATACGTGCGCCAGACCGCCAACGGGCCCTGCTCGTCGGTCTGTTCCCACTGCAGCGCGGCGTTCAAGGTATCGCCCAGCATCAGCACGCTCTCAGAGCGGTACAAATGGAGCTTCGCGCCTGCAAACCGGTACTGGTCGGTGTACCACATCGGGCCACTGCGGCAACTGCTGGTCAAGGTTCGAGTGGCAGCATCCACGCTCAACCCCATCAGGTCACCGCAACTGTCCTTGCCGTGGGTGTCGGCCTGCAGCGCGCGGAAACCCACAGTGGCCGGATCGAACCGGTACACCGCCACCGCTTCGTTGACCATGCCTACCGGAGCGCGTGCGACCAGTTCCGGGTAGCCATCGAAATCGACATCTTCGAGCGACCATCGCGAATTGCCGTCGGCATCGGCCGCGCCGGCCAGCGTTTGGCGCTTGCCCGAGGGTGACAGCTGCACCGCGATGCTGCCGTCCTGCTGCGGATCGGCATGCGCCTGCACATGCGCGGCCACCTGGAAGCGCAGCGTTTCGCCGTCGTCCCCACCCGCCTGCGCCGTCGGTGCCAGTACGCCTGCCAATGCCAGGCCCAGCAGGCATTCCCTGTAGTTCATCATTGCTCCCTGCGGCACCGCGGCGGCACCTTCAACTCAGAACGATACCTCGACCGGCTGCCGCGACCACAGCACCGATTGATGCTTGGTCTGCTGCTTCCACGCCAGGCGGATCGCTTCGATGTCGGCGCGGCGCTGCGGGGTGTCCTCGTGCAGCACCACCAGCACCTTGGTGCGCAGGCGGTTGGGCGAGGCATCACCGCGGAACAGCCATTGGCCATAGGCATCGAACACGGTCAGGCCATCCGGGAAGCGCGGGGTCACTTCCTTGTCCAGGAAGGTGCGCCACTGCGCCTCGCTGATGGTATCGGCCTGCGGGCGGTTGCCGGCGCCCTGCTCCTCGCCCACGCCGAAGTACAGCTCGCTGCGCACCCAGCCGTGGCCGGCGGACGGGCGTGCGGCATCGCCCTTCAGTTCGGCGGTGGTGGCCGTGGCATAGGCGCTGGGCGCCTGCGAAGAGAGGCTGGCGCAACCACTGGTGGCCAGCAGCGCGGCGAAGACGAGGCCAAGGTGTTTCATCGGTACAGCTCCGGGGAAGGGGGACAAGGCGAGCCGGCAGCGTACAGCGCCACCGGCCCGGCGTGCTGATGCCAGCAGGGCATCAACTCATGCCGGACCGGCAGGGGCTTGCATCGGCACCGGTCATCACGCGAAGATAATATATCGCTTCATCCGGATGGATGTAAGTGAAACCACCTCCCCCTTCCCCGTCGTCGTTGTTGCTGGAGCCCCCATGTCCGTCCGCCTGCCCGCGTCGCCGCTCGGCCTCGCCATCGCCCTCGCGCTTTCCTCCGCCGCCGTCCCGGCGCTGGCCCAGGACGCCACCAACCTGGACACGGTGATCGTCACCGGCACCCGTGCCGCCGACCGCACCGTGCTCGAATCCACCTCGCCGGTGGATGTGCTCACCGCCGAGGACATCCGCAAGGCCGGCGTGGTCAACGGCGAGCTGGGCAGCGCGCTGCAGGCGCTGTTGCCGTCGTTCAACTTCCCGCGCCAGTCCAACTCCGGTGGCGCCGACCATGTGCGCGCCGCACAGTTGCGCGGCCTGTCGCCGGACCAGGTGCTGGTGCTGGTCAATGGCAAGCGCCGCCACCACACCGCGCTGGTCAACACCGACAGCAAGATCGGCAAGGGCACCACCCCGGTTGATTTCAATTCGATCCCGGTCAGCGCGATCAAGCGCATCGAAGTACTGCGTGATGGCGCTGGTGCGCTGTATGGCTCGGATGCGGTGGCCGGTGTGATCAACGTGATCCTCGACAACGGCGGCGACGGTGGCGAGATCGAGGCCAGCTACGGCGCCAACCACACCGACCTCAAGCCGATCGGGCGTACCCTTACCGACGGCCAGACCGGCAATATCAGCGCCAAGGTCGGCACCTCGCTGGGCGAGGATGGCGCCTTCCTGCGCGTCGGCCTGGAATACAAGCACCGCAACGGCACCAACCGCGCCGGCTTCGACCAGATTCCGCCGTGGGACCAGACGCCGGACAACCTGGCGCTGCAGGGCAAGCGCAACTATGTGCTGGGCGATGGCAAGAGCAAGGACATCAACCTGTGGCTGAACACCGAGATCCCGGTGGGCCAGACCTCGACGTTCTACGCGTTCGGCACCTTCAACCAGCGCGATACCGAAGGCGCGAACTACTTCCGCTACCCCGATGGCGATGCCAACTGGAAGGAGGTCTATCCGAACGGTTACCGGCCGATCTCCGAAGGCGAGAACCGCGACGTGCAGGCCGTAGCCGGCGTGCGTGGGCAGTGGGGCGAATGGAGCTACGACGGCAGCCTGGATTACGGCCAGAACGACTTCACCTACCGCCTGCGTGATTCGCTCAACGCCTCGCTGGGCCCGACCAGCCCGACCCGCTTCAAGACCGCCGACTACGAGTACGCACAGACCGTGGGCAACCTCGACCTGAGCCGCGTGTTCACCCAGAGCGAGAGCATCAGCCACACCCTGGGCCTGGGTGTGGAAGCGCGCCACGAGCGCTACCAGACCCGCCCCGGTGACCCGGCCAGCTACGCGGCCGGCCCGTTCACCGACCGCCCGACCGGTTCGCAGGCCGGTGGCGGCCTGACCCCGCAGGATACAGCCACCCTGTCGCGTGATGTGGCCAGCGCCTACGCCAGCCTGTCGAGCCAGTTCGGGGAAAAGTTCTCCACCGATCTGGCCGCGCGCTACGAGCACAACGACGATTTCGGCGGTGAACTGACCGGCAAGCTCGGCCTGCGCTATGAATTCACCCCGGCGTTCGCGTTGCGTGGCGCCATCTCCAACAACTTCCGCGCGCCGTCGCTGGCGCAGATCGGCTACGAGTCCACCTCCACCGGCTACAACGCTGGCGGCCAGCTGGTGCAGGGCCGCCTGCTGTCGGTCAACAATCCGATCGCGCGTGGCCTGGGTGCGCAGAATCTGAAGCCGGAGAAATCGCTGAACACCTCGTTGGGCTTCACCAGCCGCATCGGCGAGCATTTCGACCTGTCACTGGACTTCTTCCAGATCGACATCGACGATCGCATCGCGCTGTCGGAGAGCATCACTGGCGATGCACTGACCGACTACGTGGCGGCCAACTACGGCGTCAGCGGCCTGCAGAGCGCCAGCTTCTTCGTCAACGCGGCCGATACCCGCACCCGCGGCGCCGAGCTGGTGAGCAACTGGCGCCAGTCACTGGGCGACGGCCAGCTGCTGCTGACCGGCACCTACGCCTATACCAAGACCACGCTGAAGAACGTGCTGGCTACGCCGGCGCAGCTGCAGGCGCTCAACCCGAACTATGTGCTGTTCGGCATCGAAGAGACCAATACGCTCACCGATGCCACGCCGCGTACCCGCGGCAGCTTCTCTGCCGCGTGGAGCAACGACCACTGGTCGCTGAGCACCCGTGTGAACCGCTACGGCAGCGCCACCCGCGTGTTCAACTTCGGTGACGGCTACATCCCGCGCCAGACCTACCAGGCCGAGTGGCAGCTGGATGCGGAGGTCGAATACCGCATCACTCCGCGCTGGAGCGTGGCCATCGGCGGCCAGAACCTGACCGACAACTACCCGGATCGATCCAACAGCGATATCCACTACTTCGGCAACCTGCCGTATGACGTGCTGTCGCCGATCGGCAGCAACGGCGCGTACTACTACGGCCGCGTCCGCTATACGTTCTGATCGCATTGGGTAGGTGCGGACCGTTGGTCCGCACGA
>NZ_JAPTFQ010000127.1:0-6881 GCF_030985535.1 Stenotrophomonas sp. Sm2128 | reverse complement strand
CCCCCCCCCCCCCCCCCCCCCCCCCAACAACCACAGACAAGAAAGGCGGCCCTGCGGCCGCCTTCCCGTGAATCACTTGCCCTTGACGTGCTTCATCAAGCGCCGCTTGGCCTTGACCTGCCGCTCGGTGAGGACGTTCTTCTTGCCCTCGTACGGGTTGGTGCCCTCGCGGAAGATGAAGCTCACCGGCGTACCGATCAGCTTGAAGCGCTTGCGGAAGAAGTTCTCTAGGTAGCGCTTGTACGACTCCTGCAGTTCCTTCAGGCGCGTGCCGTGCACGATGAAGGTCGGCGGGTTTGCGCCGGCCGGGTGCACGTAGCGCAGCTTGGAGACGTGGCCGCGGATGGTCGGCGGCGGATTGGTCTCGTACGCCACTTCCAGCGCCTTGTTCACTTCGCTGGTGGTGAAGGTCTTGTTCGCCGATTCGTGCGCGCGGTGCACCGCACGGAACAGCTCGCGCAGGCCCGAGCCGTGCTTGGCCGAAATGCGCACCGATTCGGCCCACGGCACGAAGCCCAGCTTCAGCGACAGCATGGTTTCAGCCTGTTCGCGCTGGTACTCGGTCAGGCCATCCCACTTGTTGATGGCGATCACCAGCGCGCGGCCGGCGTCGAGCACGGCACCGAGCACGGTGGCGTCCTGGTCGGTCACGCCTTCGGTGGCGTCCAGCATCAGCACGGCGACCTGGCACTGCTCGATCGACTGCATGGTCTTGACCACCGAGAACTTCTCGACGACCTCGTCCACGCGCGAACGGCGGCGCAGGCCGGCGGTGTCGATCAGGCGGTACTCACGGCCGTCGCGCTCCAGGTCCACCGCGATCGAGTCGCGGGTGGTGCCCGGCACGTCGGAGGCGATCATGCGCTCCTCGCCGAGGATGCGGTTGACCAGGGTCGACTTGCCCACGTTCGGACGTCCGACGAAGGCGATGCGGATACGGTTCGGATCGTTGTCCAGTTCTTCGCCGCTGCCTTCTTCCGGCAGGCGCTGGATCACTTCGTCCAGCAGGTCGTCCAGGCCCTGGCGATGCGCGGCCGAGACGGTCAGCATCTCGCCGAAGCCGTAACGGGCGAATTCCGAACGCACGCTGTCCTCGTCGGTGCCGTCGATCTTGTTGATCAGCAGCAGCGTCGGGCGCGACAGCTTGCGCAGCCAGGCCAGGATCTCGTCGTCCAGCGCCGAGGTGCCCTCGCGGGCGTCGACGACGAACAGGATCAGATCGGCTTCGGCCGCCGCAGCCCGGGCCTGGCGCGTGGTGGCACCCGCCAGGCCTTCGTCTTCCCCGGCAATACCGCCGGTATCCACGACGAGGAAATGGTTGTCCTCGTCGAGGCGGCAGACGCCGTAGTTGCGGTCACGGGTGACGCCGGGCTGGTCATGGACCAGCGCGTCGCGGGTGCGCGTAAGCGCATTGAAAATAGTCGACTTGCCGACATTCGGCCGTCCAACCAGGGCGACCAAAGGCAGCATCGCGATTACTCCAATTTTTAATTTGCCAACCGGAAGGCGGTCAGCTTGCCATCCACGTTCTGCACCAGCAGCACCCCGTCGACGACGACCGGCTGGGCCAGCAGGGCGTCACCGCCGCTCTTCGCCCGTGCCGCCATCGCACCATCGGAGGTCTTCAACCAGTGCACGTATCCCTTGTAGTCGCCGACGACCACGTAATCACCGTGCAGCGCCGGGCCGGTCAGCGAACGACGCGCCAGCTCGGTCTGCGACCACATGGCAGCGCCGGTCGCCTTGTCCAGGCCGAACACGCCACCCTTGTTGTCGGTGACGAACACATTACCCGACGACACCGCCACGCCACCTGCACCGCCATGGTCGCGCGCCCACAGCGGGCGACCGGTCGGGCCTTCGATGGCCATGGTCTGGTTCTTGAAGCTGCTCACGAAGAGGGTGTTGCCCTCCAGCACCGGGGCACCGTCGACATCGGCCATGCGGTCCAGCTCGGTACGGCCTTCGCCGTTGCCAAGGTTCTGTTCCCACAGGGTACGCCCATCCTGCATGGCCAGCGCGGCAACCGCGCCTTCGTCCTTGCCGATGAACAACACGCCCGGACCGGTGACCACCGGCGCGTTGCCGCGCACGGTCAGCGCCGGCAGTTCGCTCGGGTTGAACCACTTCTGCGTGCCGTTGCCGGCATCGAACGCGGTGACGCGGCCGTCGTTGCTGCGCACGAACACCAGGCCCTGGGCCACGGCCGGCGCGGCAATGACCTCACCCGGAACACGGGCGCGCCACTTCTCGCTGCCGTCATTGATGTCCAGGGCGATGACCTGGCCATCGAGCGTGCCGATCACGACCAGGTTCTCACCGACACCCGGGCCGCCGGACAGGCGCAGCTTCGGCTTCTTCTTTTCCTTCTGCGGCTCCCAGGTCCAGACCTTCTTGCCGGTCTGCAGGTCGATGGCGTGCACGCCGCCGGTGATCGCCGCAGCGAACACGTGGCCATTGGCAACGGCCGGGCCCTGGCGCACGCCGATGCGGCGCTCGCCCTTGCCGAGGTTGACCGACCAGGCCTTGTTGACCTTGACGCTCGGCTCGAACTTGACCAGCTCAGCCGGCTCCTGGGCCTTCTTCGCTGCCGCGTCCTTGCCGGCGAACCAGCCCTTCATGGTGCTGCAGCCGGTCAGGGCCATGCCCATCAGGAGCACGGTGGCGACGCGGGTGATCATGACCTTCTGACTCATCAAACCGACTCCGCAGGGGCGGCGACCGTGCCGCCGGCATCCATAACCTTGGTTTCCAGCAGGCGCCGCTGCGGCGCTGCCACGTCCAGCGACTTCAGCGCCTTCTCGTACTGTGCGCGGGCGTCATCGCGCTTGCCCTGCGCCATCAGCGCATCGCCATGGATTTCCAGGCTGCTGCTGTCGGTGGCGCTGCCCAGCAGCTTGATCGCCTCGTCGCTCTTGCCGGTGGCCACCAGCAGGCGGGCCACACGCTGGTCGACCACGCGCTGCAGGTCGCTTTCGACCTTCACGGCGCGCAGGGTGGCCAGCGCTTCTTCGTTCTTGCCGGCGTCGACCTGGGCCTTGGCCAGCTGCAGCGCCGCGAGGTCGCCATAGATGCTGGACGGGCCCGCTTCGAGCGCCTTCACTGCCTTGGCAGCGTCGTCGAGCTTGTTCTGCTGAAGACCGACCAGGGCCTTCTGGTATTCCACGTTGGCCGAGGCCAGCTTGCCGCCCTGATCCTTCTGGTACCACTGCCAGCCGGCAATGGCACCGATCGCGATGGCTACGCCACCGAGGATGCTGGCGCCATTCTTCCGCAGCCAGCTGCGGACGCGTTCACTTTGTTCGTGCTCGTCGAGCAGATCGTCGATCGCCATGCGTACTCTCGCCCCGCCCATCGGGAGGGACCATTGGGTTTAATCGAAGGTGGTGAAACCGCGCCTCAGTGCGAAACCGGGACTACGGAGCCTTCAGAGGATACCTGAAAGCGTGCCACGTTGGCTCGCTGGTAGGGGGTCAGATCGACGATAGCGCCGTTCTGCTGAACCTGGACCGCCGAGGCGTTGCCCAGGGTCACCCGGGTCACCTGGCCCGGCGTGAAGCTGCGGCTCTCGCCGGACTTGATCAGCGCCTTTTCGACCGTGGCGCCGTCCGGACCACCGATATCGACCCAGCTGTCGCCGCTGAACTGCATCTCCAGCGTATTGGCGGCTGCGGGCGCAGCGGGTGCCGAACGCGGCACCGGGGACAGCGAAGCGACATACGGGGTTGCGGCCGGCTTGCTGGCCGGGGCACTCGCGACTTCAGCCGGGGCTGCCGGCTCGACACCCGCAGCGGACGGGGCCACCGGCACAGCGGCCGGGATCGCGTCCAGCGAGGCCGTGTTCGGCGACGGCGTGGCGCTGCCATCGAAATGGCCGCGGGTGGCGAACCACACCGGCACGGCCAGCACGGCGGTGATGCCGACGTACAGCACGCGCCGGCCGAGATTCTCGGCAATGCGGCGCGCACGCGGGGTATGGGTATGGCTGACCAGGGTGGGCGGCACGACAGGACCCACCTGGGCCTGCTCCAGCAGCTGGCTCACATCGACGTCGAGCAGGCGCGCGTAGCTGCGCAACTGGCCGCGCACGAAGACGGGCGCGCCCAGCTTCTGCCACTGCTCTTCCTCCAGCGACCTGACCACCTGGACCGGCATGCGCAGGCGCGAGCCGACATCCTCAAGGGTCAGTCCGGCCGCTTCACGGGCCTGGCGCAGGCGGGTGCCGCAGCCGGCCGCAGTCTCGAGAGCGCTCACAGTCTGGTCATCAATCACAATGCATCAACCCTGGAGTTAGGAGCCCGCTTCCTGCGGAAATTCCTGTCGAATGCGCTGAAGATAGCGGTCAGATGCCGCCCGATCACCCAGCCGCGCTTCGATTTGAGACGCAAGTTGTAACACGGAACGCGTTGCGGGTGCAGCCGCAATCCTACGTTCGGCGAAGGCCCGGGCCTCCATGTAGCGGCCCTGGCGGAAGCTGAGCTGGGCCATGGCCTCCAGCGCGACCGGGTTTCCCGGCAGCGCCGACAGCGCCGCGCGCAGGTCGCGCTCGGCACGCTCGAACTGGCCTGCATCCAGCGCACAGCTGCCGGCATTGGACTGCGCTTCGGCGACGGCGGGATTGCCCGGCGCCCGCTGGGCACGATCGAACCACACCAGCGATTCGGCCGCCTGGCCCTGCTGGCACAGCCAGGCACCATAGTTGTTGAGCACGTCGCCACGTTGCGGCGCCAGCTCGGCAGCCTTGCGGAAGTTCTCCCCGGCCTGCTGGCTGCGACCGCGACGCTCGTCGATGCCCGCAAGCAGGACCAGGCCGTCGGGGGCCGTCGGCACCAGCTTCTGGGCTTCGCGCGCCTTGCGCTCGGCAGCATCGAGATTGCCGCCCTGGATGTCGCGGCCGGCCAGGGTCAGCAACTCCTGCCAGCGCACCTGCTGTCGCACCCCTTCCGGATCACGGACGGAGTAGACCGGCGCCTCGCTCGGGCCAAGCTTGGCCTTGGGATGGGATTTGCAGCCGCCGACCGCGAGGGCCAGCGTGCCTGCGAGCAGAACCAGCCAGAGGCGGTCAGGCCGCGGCATCGCTCCCCTTCCCCGCCTGCAGCGTCTTGTTGAACTCCGCCTGGCGGCGGGTGCGGTCCATCACCTGGCCCTTGAGCTGGCCACAGGCGGCGTCGATGTCGTCGCCACGGGTACGGCGGACCATGGTCAGCACGTTGCTGTCGAGCAGGATCTTCTGGAAGGCGCGGATGTGCGCCTCTTCCGAACGCTCGTAGCGGGTACCCGGGAACGGGTTGAAGGGGATCAGATTGACCTTGCCCGAATCCTTGGCCTGCACCGCGTTGTCAAACTGGCGCATCAGGCGTGCCAGCTCGCGGGCATGCTCGGGCTTGTCGTTGATGCCCTTCATCAGGGTGTATTCGAAGGTGACCGATTCGCGGCGCTTGTTGGCGCGCAGGTAGCGTGCGCACGAGGCCATCAGTTCGGCGATCGGGTACTTCTTGTTGAGCGGCACCAGGGTCTCGCGCAGCGCGTCGTTCGGCGCATGCAGCGACACCGCCAGCGACACGTCGCTTTCGGCAGACAGACGGTCGATCTGCGGCACCAGGCCGGAGGTCGACAGGGTCACGCGCTTGTTGGCCAGGCCGTAGCCCAAGTCGTCGCGCATCACGCTCATGGCGCGCACGACGTTGTCGAAATTCATCAGCGGCTCGCCCATGCCCATCATCACCACGTTGGTGAGGCGGCGCATCTGGTGCGGCACGTTGCCCAGGTGGCGCGCGGCAACCCACACCTGGCCGATGATCTCGGCGGTGGTCAGGTTGCGGTTGAAGCCCTGGGTAGCAGTGGAGCAGAACGTGCAGTTCAGGCCGCAACCGACCTGCGAGGACACGCACAGCGTGCCGCGGGTCTTGTCCGGGATGTACACGGTCTCGATGGCGTTCTTGCCATCCACGCCCATCGCCAGCAGCCACTTGTGGGTGCCGTCGGCGGAGGGCTTGTCGAACACGATGTTGGGAACCAGCACCTCGGCGTGGGCCTGCAGCTTGGCGCGCAGGACCTTGCCGAGGTCGGTCATTTCATCGAAGTCGGTGACGTAGCGATGGTGGATCCACTTCATCACCTGATGGGCACGGAACTTCTTTTCGCCGAGAACCTCGACGAAGAACTTCTCCAGGCCCGCGCGATCGAGGTCGAGCAGGTTCTGCTTGCCAGCCGTGGGTGCCGACTTCGGCAGCGGCTGGATGGCGGGGGACTGTACGACCTCGTTCACGGCATTACTCTCAGCGCGAAACGACTTCGGTGGCGGCGAAGAAGTAGGCGATTTCAATCGCGGCATTCTCGACCGAGTCCGAGCCGTGGGCGGCGTTGGCATCGATGGATTCGGCGAAGTCGGCGCGGATGGTGCCCGGCGCGGCTTCCTTCGGGTTGGTGGCGCCCAGCAGGTCGCGGTGGGCCAGGACGGCGTTCTCGCCTTCCAGGGCCTGGATCATCACCGGGCCGGAGATCATGAACTCGACCAGCGCGTTGAAGAACGGACGCTCGCGGTGCACGGCGTAGAAGCCTTCGGCTTCACGACGCGACAGCTGCTTGTACTTGGCGGCCACGACCTTCAGGCCAGCCTTCTCGAAGCGGGCGTAGATTTCGCCGATGACGTTCTTGGCAACGGCGTCCGGCTTGATGATCGAAAGGGTGCGCTCCAGCGCCATGGGATGTCTCCAATGGAATCGGGCCGCTGATGGCCCGAAGGGTAACATGAAAAAAACCCGCGTCGGGACGCGGGCTTAGCCTGATAAACGTAGGCGAATTGTAAAAGATAAAGCGGCGGGGTGGTAGTGCCGGCCGCTGGCCGGCATTGGGCGCCATTCAACCTCGGGGCTGCCGGC
>NZ_JAPTFQ010000126.1:0-7272 GCF_030985535.1 Stenotrophomonas sp. Sm2128 | reverse complement strand
GGTGGACGAGGGTTGGTAGCGCCACGCATGGCGCGGCGCTGCCGGTGCGGCGTTGCCGGCCAGCGGCCGGCACTACCGATCAGGCGAAGCTGTCGGTGGCGCGCACCAGCGCGTCCACGTTCTCGGCCTCGAACGCCGAATGGCCCGAGGCCGGCGTGATTTCCAGCTTCGCCTTCGGCCAGACCTTGGTCAGGTCCCAGGCGTTGGCCAGCGGGCAGACCACGTCGTAGCGGCCGTGCACGATCACGCCGGGAATATCGGCGATGCGGTGCGCGTCGCGCAGCAGCTGGTCTTCCACCTCGAAGAAGCCGCCGTTGACGAAGTAGTGGTTCTCGATGCGGGCAAACGCCAGCGCGAAGTGCGGGTCTTCGTGGCTGTTGATGAAGTCATCATCGACATGCAGGAAGCTGGTCGCGCCTTCCCACACCGCCCACGCCTTGGCCGCTTCCAGGCGGGTGGCTTCGTCGTCGCTGGTCAGGCGGCGGTGGAAGGCCGAGATCAGGTCATGGCGCTCCACCGACGGGATCGGCTTGAGGTAGTGCTCCCACGCATCCGGGAACAGGCGGTTGGCGCCTTCCTGGTAGAACCACTCCAGTTCCCAGCGGCGCAGCATGAAGATGCCGCGCAGGACCAGTTCGGTCACGCGCTGCGGATGGGTTTCGGCATAGGCCAGCGCCAGGGTCGAACCCCAGCTGCCACCGAACACCTGCCAGCGATCGACCTTGAGGTGTTCGCGCAGCTTCTCGATATCGGCAACAAGGTCCCAGGTGGTGTTGTCCACCAGGTCGGCGTGCGGGGTGGAACGGCCGGCACCGCGCTGGTCGAACAGGATGATGCGGTACTTGGACGGGTCGTGGAACTGGCGCATCTTGTCGCTGCAGCCACCGCCCGGGCCACCGTGCAGCATCACCACCGGCTTGCCGTCCGGGTTGCCGCACTGCTCGAAGTACAGCGTGTGGCGGTCGTCGACCTTCAGGGTGCCGACGTCATAGGGGGTGATGGCGGGGTACAGCGTACGCATGCTTGCAGCTCCAGGGTGATGCCCTGCCGTGGCAGGAGAACCTCCATTCTAGGCCGGACGCCGGCCCAGGGTGATGCGGTCGCGCTGCTCCAGATCCTGCACGGTCTGCACCTCGGCAAACCCCGCCGCCTCGAACAGCGCGCGGATCGCCTCGCCCTGGTCCCAACCATGCTCGATCAGCAGCCAGCCGCCGGGCAGCAGGTGGGCCTGGCCACCGTCGACGATGCGGCGGATGTCGTCCAGGCCATCCGGACCCGAGGCCAGTGCGGTGGCCGGCTCGAAGCGCAGGTCACCCTGTTCCAGATGCGGGTCGTCGCTGGCGATATACGGCGGGTTGCTGGCAATCAGGTCGAAGCGGGCACCCTGCAGCGGCGCATACCAGTCGTGCCCGCCTTCGGCGAAGCGGACGTTGCGCAGATCATGGCGGGCGGCATTGCGCGCGGCCACGGCCAGCGCGCCCGGGCTGGCGTCGGTGGCCAGCACCTGCACCTGCGGCCGTTCGCTGGCCAGTGCCAGTGCAATCGCACCACTGCCGGTGCCCAGGTCGGCCAGCTGCAGCGACTGGTCTGGCGGCAGGCGCTCCAGCGCCAGCTCGACCAGCAGCTCGGTTTCCGGACGCGGGATCAGCGTGGCCAGGTCGACCTCCAGGTCCAGCGTCCAGAATCCGCGACGGCCGGTCAGGTAGGCCACCGGCTCACCGGCCACGCGGCGGGCCAGCAACGCCTCGAAGGCGGCCTGGTCATTGGCGGCCAGCGGATCGGTGGCGTGGGCGAACAGCCAGCTGCGCGGGCGGTCCAGTACGTGCAGCAGCAGCAGTTCAGCCTCGTGGCGGGCCTCGATGCCGCCGAGACGGGCACTGGCCTCAGCCACGGTCTGGCGCAGGGAGGGTTCGGTTTGGAAAGACATGCCGCAATTGTAGAGCCGCAGTCGAGCGTGGCTCGACACTGCAAAAAGCTGCAATCCGTTCAGGTTCTGCCGGAGGGAATAAGGAGGGGCTATCGGCCCCTTTCCGCGCCTCCGGGAGATTTCCCTTGTCACACAGCCAGTTGCAGGATGGGAGCGGCAAGGTTCAGTGCCTGCTCATGACCAAATGATAGACTCCATCTATCGAATAGATGCAATCAATGGATTGTTCTTATCGCCAGCGAGTCGGTAACCTAGCTCCTGTCGATTCACCCACTCCCCTTCACCAGAGGAAAAACGATGTCCCTGATCAACACCCAGATCCAGCCGTTCGAAGCCAACGCTTACCACAATGGCGAGTTCATCAAGGTTTCCGACGCCAGCCTGAAGGGCCAGTGGTCCGTCCTGATCTTCATGCCGGCCGCCTTCACCTTCAACTGCCCGACCGAGATCGAAGACGCGGCTGACCATTACGCCGAGTTCAAGAAGGCTGGCGCCGAGGTCTACATCGTCACCACCGATACCCACTTCTCGCACAAGGTGTGGCACGAAACCTCGCCGGCCGTCGGCAAGGCCCAGTTCCCGCTGGTCGGCGACCCGACCCACCAGCTGACCAACGCCTTCGGCGTGCACATTCCGGAAGAAGGCCTGGCCCTGCGCGGCACCTTCATCATCAACCCGGAAGGCGTGATCAAGACCCTGGAGATCCACTCCAACGAGATCGCCCGTGACGTTTCCGAGACCCTGCGCAAGCTGAAGGCTGCCCAGTTCACCGCCGCCAACCCGAACCAGGTCTGCCCGGCCAAGTGGAAGGAAGGCGAGAAGACCCTGACCCCGTCGCTGGACCTGGTCGGCAAGATCTAACGCAGTACCGGCCTTCCGTGGCCCCACGCCACGGCGCGCCCTTCATCCCCATGCCGGTGCCCTACCGGCGTGGGGGTGAACCCAAGACAGCCAACGCTCGCCCGCCTTGGCCAGCCAGCCCCTTCCACGGTCGCTGTCTTGGGTTCACCCCTACCCCCAGCTGGTCCGCTACCTTGTACAGCGGTGCCACGCCCCCTGTTTGCCTGAAGCCAGGAGAAGACCGATGTTGGACGCCAACCTGCAGTCGCAGCTGAAGACCTATCTGGAGCGCGTGACCCGCCCGATCCAGATCACCGCGCACGCCGACGACGGCGCCAAGTCGCAGGAGATGCTGGAACTGCTGCAGACCCTGGAAAGCCTGTCGGACAAGATCTCGCTGCAGGTGCTGCGCGATGGCCAGGGCCGCGTGCCGTCCTTCGACCTGGGCACCCCGGGCCAGGACATCCATCTGACCTTCGCCGGCCTGCCGATGGGCCATGAGTTCACCTCGCTGGTGCTGGCGCTGCTGCAGGTGGGCGGTCATCCGTCCAAGGCCACGGCCGAGCTGATCGAGCAGGTGCAGAACCTGGAAGGCGAGTACAGGTTCGAAACCTACTTCTCGCTGTCCTGCCAGAACTGCCCGGACGTGGTGCAGGCGCTGAACCTGGCGGCGGTGCTCAACCCGCGCATCCAGCACGTGGCCATCGACGGTGCCCTGTTCCAGGACGAAGTCGAGAAGCGCGAGATCATGTCGGTGCCGACCGTGTACCTCAACGGCGAAGTGTTCGACCAGGGCCGCATGACCCTCGAGCAGATCGTGGCCAAGCTGGACACCAATGCCAGCAAGCGCGATGCCGAGAAGATCGCCGCCAAGGACGCCTTCGACGTGCTGGTGGTGGGCGGTGGCCCGGCCGGTGCTGCAGCGGCGATCTACGCCGCACGCAAGGGCATCCGCACCGGCATCGCCGCCGAGCGTTTCGGTGGCCAGGTGCTGGACACCATGGCGATCGAGAACTTCATTTCGGTGAAGGAGACCGAAGGCCCGAAGCTGGCCACGGCACTGGAACAGCACGTGCGCGAGTACGAGGTGGACATCATGAACCTGCAGCGCGCCAGCGCGCTGGTGCCGGCCGGTGAAGACGGCCTGGTGCAGGTGCAGCTGGAGAATGGCGCAGTGCTGAAGTCGCGTTCGGTGATCCTGTCCACTGGCGCACGCTGGCGGCAGATGAACGTGCCGGGCGAAGACCAGTACCGCAACAAGGGCGTGGCCTATTGCCCACACTGCGATGGCCCGCTGTTCAAGGGCAAGCGCGTGGCGGTGATCGGCGGCGGCAACTCCGGCGTGGAAGCGGCCATCGACCTGGCCGGCATCGTGTCGCATGTAACCCTGCTGGAGTTCGATTCCAGCCTGCGCGCCGATGAAGTGCTGCAGAAGAAGCTGCGCAGCCTGGCCAATGTCACCGTGCTGACCAGCGCACAGACCACCGAAGTGCTGGGCGACGGCAGCCGTGTCACCGGCCTGGTCTACAAGGACCGCGTCGGCGGCGACGCCCACCGCGTCGAGCTGGAAGGCATCTTCGTGCAGATCGGCCTGCTGCCCAACACCGAGTGGCTGAAGGACGTGGTGGCGTTGTCGCCGCGTGGCGAGGTCGTCATCGACGACCGCGGCCAGACCAACCTGCCGGGTGTGTTCGCTGCTGGCGATTGCACGACGGTACCCTACAAGCAGATCATCATTGCCATGGGCGCCGGTTCGACCGCCGCACTGAGCGCGTTCGACCACCTGATCCGCTCGTCGGTGAGCAACAGCAGCGGTGCCGTTGCTGAAGCGGCCTGATCCACCGTTCCCAGATCACCGGGAACATTGTCTGCCTGTCGGGTAACCACGCCGTCAGCCGGTCCGTTACCCCTGGGGTGTAAGGATGAACCTACGTGATCTGAAGTACCTGGTAGCCCTGGCCGACCACAAGCATTTCGGCCGGGCTGCCGCCTCCTGCTTTGTCAGCCAGCCCACGCTGTCCACGCAGATCCGCAAGCTGGAAGAAGAACTGGGCCTGCCGCTGGTGGAACGCGCACCGCGCAAGGTGATGCTGACCCCGGCCGGCCAGGAAGCGGCGGCACGGGCACGGGTGATCGTGTCCGAAGTGGAGCAGCTGAAGGAGGCGGCGCGACGAAGCCGCGACCCGGAAGCCGGGACGGTGCGCCTGGGGATCTTCCCGACCCTCGGTCCGTACCTGCTGCCGCATGTGATCCCACGCATCCGCGAGCGCTTCCCGGAGCTGGAACTGCTGCTGGTCGAGGAAAAGAGCGATGTGCTGCTGGACCGCCTGCGCGAAGGCAAGCTGGACGCCGCGCTGCTGGCGCTGCCGGTAATCGACGACCAGCTGCACGCCGAGTTCCTGTTCGAGGAACCGTTCCTGCTGGCGGTGTCCGGGCGCCACCCGCTGGCCCGCCGCGAACACCTGGATGTGCAGGAACTGGCCACGCAGAAGCTGCTGCTGCTGGAAGATGGCCACTGCCTGCGCGACCAGGCGCTGGAAGTGTGCCGCCTGTTCGGCGCCAACGAGAAGTCCGAGTTCCGCGCCACCAGCCTGGAGACGCTGCGGCAGATGGTTGCCGCCGACGTCGGCATCACCCTGCTGCCCAGCCTGTCGGTGCAGCCGCCGGTGCCGCGCTCGAACAACATCCGCCTGCTCGACTTCACCGGCGAGGGCCGTCCCAGCCGTCGCATCGCCATGATCTGGCGCCGCAGCTCGGCCATGAACGACTTCCTGATGGAACTGGCCGACCAGTTCAAGCGCCTGCCGCAGGCGTTGTTCACCCTTGATGCGGTGAATGCCACCGGCGACGCGACCGCCCTGCCCGGCCCCGCCCTGAACGGCTGAACCCCCGCAGCACCGGCCTGGAATCGGCAGGAGTCGATTCCGGCCGCATTTGTCCCCACAATACAGACAGGCGGCGCCAGCAGGTGCCGCCTTTTGCATGGCTTTCAACCAAGGAGCTTCACCATGAGTACCGCCAGCGGCCTGCCGCCGTCGATCACCGTTTCCACCTTCGACATGGACCGCCTGGACGCCATGCTCGAATCCCCTGCGCTGAGCCAGACGCCTGCCGCGCTCGCGCTTGCTGAAGAACTCAACCGGGCCACCGTGCTGGCACCGGACCAGATTCCCGAAGGCATCGTCATGATGCATTCGCGCGTGGAGTGCGAAGATGAAGTGTCGGGCGAGAAGCACGTCCTGACCCTGGTCTTCCCCCGCGAAGCCAACGTCGATGAAGGCAAGGTTTCCGTGCTGGCCCCGGTCGGCAGTGCCCTGCTCGGCCTTTCGATCGGCCAGAGCATCGACTGGAATGCGCCCGGCGGCCGCAAGCTGCGCCTGCGCGTGACCGCGGTCCACAACGACCGCCCCTGATTACCGCTGCGCACTGCGCGCGATTCGATCCCCCTGCACCAGGAGCCGTAATGAGTACCCCGTCCAAACTGTCCCAGCTGCGCGAACTGTCCGTGGTCGTTGCCGATACCGGTGACTACGAGGCGATCAAGCGCCTGCAGCCGGTGGACTGCACCACCAATCCGACCCTGGTGAAGAAGGCGCTGGACCTGCCGGTCTACGCCGAGCTGATCGAACGCGAACTGGCTTGGGGCCGCCAGCAGAGTGGCGACCGCGAAGCCGTGGTGCACGCCGTGGCCGACCGCCTGACCATCGGCGTCGGCGCGCTGCTGAGCACGCTGGTGCCGGGCCGCGTGTCCACCGAAGTGGACGCCGACCAGGCCCACGACACCGCCGCCACCGTGGCCAAGGCCCGCCAGTTCATCCAGATGTACGCCGATGCCGGCGTGCCGCGCGAGAAGATCCTGATCAAGATCGCCGCGACCTGGGAAGGCGTGGAAGCCGCGCGCATCCTGCAGGCCGAGGGCATCGACTGCAACCTGACCCTGATCTTCAACCCGACCCAGGCGCTGGCCTGCAGCGAAGCCGGCGCGTTCCTGATCTCGCCGTTCGTCGGTCGTATCCTCGATTGGTACGTGGCCAACGGCCAGACCCCGGCCACCATCGACGAAGACCCGGGCGTGAAGTTCGTGCGTGGCGTGTATGCCGAATTCAAGCGCCGCGGTTCGCCGACGGTGGTGATGGGTGCCTCGTTCCGTTCGACCGCGCAGATCGAAGCACTGTCCGGCTGTGACCGCCTGACGATTTCGCCAGACCTGCTGGAAAAGCTGGACGCCGACCACGGCGAGCTGCCGCGCAAGCTGGTGGCCGGTGCAGCGGACGGCGCGGCGGTGACCCCGATCGATGCGGCGAAGTTCGCGGCGGACCTGGCGGCCGATCCGATGGCCACCGAGAAGCTGGCGACCGGCATCGAGGCGTTTGCCAAGGATCTGGAAGCACTGCGCGAGCGGATCCGCGCGGCACTGTGATTCCGGCCAACGGCTGAGCCCCTCGTGGCGGGTCGGTAGAGTCGAGCTTGCTCGACTGACTGCTAGAGCAAAAGCCGCGCTGGGT
>NZ_JAPTFQ010000125.1:0-7389 GCF_030985535.1 Stenotrophomonas sp. Sm2128 | reverse complement strand
CCGCTGGCCGGCAACCTCATGAACCTTCGACAGGAACCTGAAATTGCCGGCCAGCGGCCGGCACTACCACCTGCTGCGCCCACCCGAACCGCTGCGCGGCCCAGATCTCCAGCGCCACCAGCAGTGCGATGACCAATAACGGCAACAGCAGCCCGAAATACACGCCGGGCATCATGCCGTTGATCTGCGCCTTCACCAGCCGCAGCACACCACGGGTGTGCAGCAGCTCATCCACATGCATGGTCAGCGCCTCGCGCACCACCTCGGGCTCCAGCCCGACCGTGCCGGCCTTGTCCACCAGCGTGTCTTCCACCATGCCGCGCAGCAGGCCTTCGCGCACCTTACCGATCACCCAGCCGGTGCCGCGCGCCAACGGGCCGTTGCCAAGACGATCAAGGCCTGGCAACGGATGTTCGCTGAGGTAGGCCGAAGCGATGGTATCGGCCGCGTCGCCCACCGTGCCCTGGCTGCGCAAAGCCTCGCGCATGCGCGGGTCGTCCAGCGAGTCGGTGAAGCCCTCGCTCCAGCCTTCCACCAGGGTCTGCAGGTGCGGCTGGAAATGATCGAGCTGCTTGAACAGCGCGCGGTGCGCACCGGCGGTGAAGCCCAGCTGCAGCCCGAAGAAGGCGGTGGCCAGCGGCAGCACCACCACATAGCTGGCCAGCAGCCAGTGATGCCAGCGCTTGCGCCGCTGCAACCAACCCCGGCGGTGCAGCCCGCGCCAGGCGAGAATGCCCAGCACCAGGCCAAGCAGCGTACCGAGCACGCTGCCGCCCACCAGATCGAGCACGCTCAGGCCCGACCAGAATTCGTTCAACCAGTACTGCGCGTCCTGCATGGGTCTTCCTTCCGTGGGTGCGGCTGCGCCTGAAACGCCAGCCAGGTAGAGTCGACTGTTAGTCGACTATCGCGCGCAGCGCGGGGGTTTCCGGCATCGCGCCAAGAGCAGTCGACTAACAGTCGACTCTACCAAACGGAAGACCGCCGCTCCGGAACACGCCAAGCAATGCGACAATCGCGCTCCTTTCCTGCAGCGACGAGGCCCACATGGCCAAACTGACCCTGGCCAGCGTGGATGCGCTGCGTACCCGCTTTGCCGATGACGCCGCCTGCGACGCGGCGCTGGCCGCCTTCGCCGACACCGCCGCACTGCGCACGCCGCTGCGTGAGCTGGTGGAGGCACAGCACCGCTACCTGCAGGCCGAATTCGAAGTGGCGCAGGTGGCCGATGTACTGCGCCGCGACCAGAAGTACGCGCCGGTGGGCCGCCCGTCGGTGCACATCGTGCAGCTGCGCAAGCAGCAGGCCGCGACCAAGCAGGCGGCGCTGATCGCACGCCAGGTGGTGGCGCAGGCCGCGCAGACCTTCGTGCGCGTGAGCGGGCTGGCAGTGAAGGCCAAGCAGAGCCCGAGCGAAGCGTGCGTGGCATGGTTGGGCGCGTTGCGCTGAGCGCGCCGCCCACGATGTGATGGAACCGACCAGCGTGTGATGGAACCGAGCAGTGGTAGAGTCGACTGTTAGTCGACTGCTCCCGGCGCGGTGCCTGAAAACCCCGCGCTGCGCGCGATAGTCGACTAACAGTCGACTCTACCAAGGCAGGTTTTCCGCGCAGTGCGGAGTTTCCGGGCGCCATCGACGCGGATCGAATTCGCAAAAAGAAGGCCCGCTTTTCAGCGGGCCTTCTGCCTTCTCACGACGAGTGAGCGGGGTGCATCAAGCCGCCGGCTTTTCGCCGGTGGCTTCGGTAGTGATGCGGATCTTCACTTCATCGCTGACGTTCGGGGCGTACGCGCCGACGCCGAAATCGCTGCGCTTCAGGGTGGTGGTGGCATCGAAGCCGGCGGCCGGAACCTTGGCCATCGGGTGCTCGCCGCCGCCGTTGACGGTGACGTCCAGGGTGACCGGCTTGGTGATGCCCTTGATGGTCAGGTCACCGGTGACGGTCAGCTTGTTGGTGCCAGCGGCTTCCACCTTGGTGCTCTTGAAGGTGGCATCGGCGAACTTGGCGGCGTCGAAGAAGTCGGCGCTCTTCAGGTGCTCGTCGAACTTGGCGGTGAAGCTGTTCAGGCCGC
Organism: Stenotrophomonas sp. Sm2128; assembly: GCF_030985535.1. NCBI lineage: Bacteria > Pseudomonadati > Pseudomonadota > Gammaproteobacteria > Lysobacterales > Lysobacteraceae > Stenotrophomonas > Stenotrophomonas sp. Sm2128. The sequence continues at coordinate 5,317 of NZ_JAPTFQ010000125.1, read as the reverse complement.
TCAGCGGCAACTTCACTTCCACGGTGGACTTGGTCACGTCTTCGGCGTTGTACACCAGGGTGCCTTCGACGTTGCCGAAGTGCGCGCTCGGATTCGAGAAGCCGAAGTGGCTCCACTGGGCCAGCACGTCGGTGTGGGTCGGGTCCAGCTTGTAGGTGCCCGAGGCGATCTTGATCGCTTCGGCGGCCGGCGCGGCAGCGGCGGCATCGGCGGCCGGGGTGGCGGCCTGCTCGGTGGTGGCCGGGGCGGCGGCGTCGGCGGCCGGGGCAGCGGTGTCGGCCGGCTTGGAGCAGGCGGCGATAGCCAGGGTCAGGGCCAGCGGCAGCAGCAGTTTACGGGTGGCGCTCATCTGAGGAACTCTCCGGATCGTAGGGTGGGTACACGGTGCAGCAAGAGCCTGCCACGGGACAGCAGGCCCGAAACCGATACAACGACTTACGCGATGCGCGCCGCTTCGTCGAACGACAGGCGCGGCAGACGCGGGAACAGGCCCGCCGGGTCACCGTAACCCAGGTTGACCAGGAAATTCGACTTGATCGAAGTGCCGGCGAAGAAGGCTTCGTCGACCTTGGCCGGGTCGAAGCCGGACATCGGGCCGGCATCCAGGCCCAGCGCGCGTGCGGCCAGGATCAGGTAGGCGCCCTGCAGGCTACCGTTGCGGAGGGCGGCTTCGTGGCGGCCTTCCTGCGGGCCGTCGAACCAGGCCTTGGCATCGGTGTGCGGGAACAGGTACGGCAGCTTCTCGTGGAAATCCAGGTCGAAGCCGATGATGGCGGTCACCGGAGCGGCCATGGTCTTGTCGTGGTTGCCTTCGGACAGAGCCGGGGCCAGCTTGGCCTTGGCTTCCTTCGAGGTGACGAAGACGAAGCGGGCGGGCGTGGTGTTGGCGGCGGTCGGGCCCCACTTCACCAGGTCGTACAGTTCCTGCAGCAGGCTGGCCGGGACCGGCTTGTCGAGGAAGGCGTTCTGGGTGCGGGCAGTACGGAACAGCTGGTCGAGGGCAGCAGCGTCGAGCGCGTGGGACATCGGTGGATCTCCAGGGCGGCTAAGGGAAGTCAGTGCCCGCGGGCGGCGCGGGGCGAAACGACGAGCCGCAGTGTAGAGTGTCGCGACTGTTGCAACACCCAGCAGGGCTGAAACGAATTAATGCCAATGGTGAAACGATCGAGCGCGCCATGGACGGTCACTGACGGCCGTGCGGGCAATGTCCGCCAGGCGGTCGCGCTGGCCTCGGCGCTGCGCCAGGGCACCCACCGACCGCTGGTCCTGCAGCCCCGCGCACCCTGGCGCTGGCTGTCGCCGCGGCGCCTGCCGGGTGATATGAACGGCTATGGCGAGGCTTTCGCGTCATTGGCTGCCGAGGCCCCGGCGCTGGCGATCGGCTGTGGCCGCCAGGCCGCCGGCGCACTGCGCGTCCTGCGGGCACGTGGCAGCCAGGTGGTGCAGATCCTCGACCCGCGCATCAGTGCCCGCCATTGGGATGTGGTGGTGGTGCCCGAACACGATGCCCTGCGTGGCAGCAACGTGCTGACCCTGCTCGGCAGCCTCAACCCGGTGGACGACGACTGGCTGGCCTGGGGCCGCGCCGCGTTTGCCGGCTTCAGTACCTTGCCCGGCCCGCGCACCGCGTTGCTTGTCGGTGGACCGACGCCGCTGGCGCCGTGGGATGAAACGGCGATGGTGGGCGTGTTCCAGGCGCTGGCCGAGCAGATCCGCAGCGAAGGCGGCAGCCTGCTGGCGACCACCTCGCGACGCACGCCGCCGGCCCTGGCCGAGATCCTGCGCGCGACGTTCGCCGACCTGCCGCACGTGATCTGGGGCGACGGCGGCGACGGTACGAATCCTTATGGCGGCCTGCTCGGCTGGGCCAACCGCGTGGTGGTCTCGCCCGATTCGGTGAACCTGCTGTCTGAAGCCTGCGCCACGCGCATGCCGGTGATGGTGGCGCTGGCCGAGACTGCGCAGGGCCGGCTGGCACGCTTCCAGCAGCAGCTGCGCGAGCGCGGGCGGCTGCAGGCGCATTGGCTTGACTGGCAGTACGACCGCATCGAACCACTGCGCGAGACCGCGCGGGTGGCCGCGGAAGTGAAAGCGCGGCTTGGCTTTTCGCAAGAGCCCGGGAAAACAGCGAAGGAGTTGTAGAGTCGACTGTTAGTCGACTGCTGTTGGCGATACCGCTGAAAACCCCGCGCTGCGCGCGATAGTCGACTACCAGTCGACTCTACCGCGCAGCGGCCCAAGCCCCCCGACGTGGTCCGACCCTCCGCTACCCGGCCGCGCAGCGCTTTCTGAACATTTCAATCCGCCTGCGCGGTTAGAGTCCAGCCTCCCCCATCACGCTGAACGTCTTCATGCGCACCCTGCTCCTGCTGCCCCTGGCCCTGCTCGCTGCCTGCTCCACCGCGCCCACTGAGCTGGACCCGATTTCCTACCAGTGCCAGCAGCAGCTGGACGCCTACCGCGAACAGCCAGCGCTGCGCGATCCTAAGACTGGCGAGCGCCCGCCGCTGCCGATCGCGCCGATCAGCGATGCCTGCGACAGGGAACTCAAGCACAAGGGCGTGGACCGCCCGCTGCGCTGAGCGGCGTATGATCGGCGCGCGGGCCTGCCCGCCGTTGAAGGTACCGACATGGATCGTTTTTCCCGCCTGCCCCGCGCCGCGCTGCTGATCGCCAGCCTGCTGGCGACTGCACCGGCCTGGGCCAACAGTTCCGAGTGCCGCGAACGCTACCCGAGCGTGGCGTCGCAGGCGGCGATGCTGGACGTGGCCTGGACCACCGCCGAGCGTCTCGATGCGCTGCCCGATGTGGACGTGGTGGTGGCCGCGCGCGGTGGCCAGGACCTGAGCCGCTACGGCCTGCGCCACAGCCACCTGGCCTTCCTGCTGCGCGAGGACGACGGCCGCTGGCGCGCGATGCACCTGCTCAACCGCTGCAAGACCGACAGCTCGCAGCTGTACCACGAGGGCCTGGGCAACTTCGTCGGCGAGAGCGGCGGGCATACCGACCTGCGCATCGGCGTGCCGTCGGCGCCGCTGCGTGCTGCATTGAAGGCGATGCTCGTGTCGCCGTCGATCCAGCCCAAGGCGCTGCACGAGACCAGGTACAACGTGGTCGCCTACCCGTTCGCCACCGACTACCAGAACTCCAACCAGTGGGTACTGGAGGTGCTGGCGGCAGCGATGGCACAGGCCGACGGTGCGCCGGCCATCGTCAAGCGCGAACAGGCGCAGCAGTGGTTGCGCCAGCAGAAGTACCAGCCCAGCGTGCTGCATATCGGCCTGGGCAAGCGCGTGGGTGCGCGCCTGTTCATTGCAAACGCCACCACCACCGACCACCCCGCCGGCGAACGCATTTCCGGCAACTATTCGGTGGTGACGGTGGAATCGGTATTCGACTTCCTGCACCAGCGCAGCCAGCTGCAACAGGAACTGGTGATCCCCCATGTGCCGGTGGCCGGTGCTGCTGCCGCCACGCCCTGAATCCCGCGAGGAGAACGACATGCGTGCGCTGCCTGTTTCCCTGATGTCGATGGTGATCATTGCCGGCCTGCTCGGCGCGAACACCGCCCATGCCGAACGCCGCATCATCATCCTGCAGGACCCGGGTCCGCAGGGGCCGAGCCTGGAAATGTCCGCGCCCCTGGTTGCTTCCGCGCGCGCCGCCGCTGCCAAGGAAGCCCGGGATGCCGGGCTGCCGCCCGGCCACGGCGCATCGGTGAAGCTGCCGCAGATGCAGGTGAGCGCCATCGCCACCACCGTCGACGGCCGCCGCGAAGTACTGCTGCGTGATGCCAACAACCCGCAGAACACCGCGTCGATGCAGTGGCCGAAGCGCCCCGGCGATCCCGCCGTGCAGTTCACCGTGGGCCAGACCGTGAACTTCGAGCCGACCGGCACCGACCAGGGCTGGCAGGTGAAGGACAACCAGGGCCGCCCGCTGGAATACCTGCCCGAGGCCACCGGCCCGCGCGACATCTTCGATACCCGGCGCTGAGCCGCCGTCCCCACCCTGACCAGGAGGTCTCCATGTTCCGTTGCCTGCGCGTTCCCGCCACTGCCCTGCTGCTTTCGGCGCTGGTGGTACCCACCGTCCATGCGGGCGCCGCGCCACAGTTGAACAGCGGCCAGACCAGCGTGCTGGTCACGTCGCTGATCGTGCTGTCGATTCCGTTGGCCACGTCGATGGGATTGGCCGAACTGTCCAAGGCGCCGTTCAAGGCCAGCGAACGCAACGGCCGGGCCACGCGCACCAAGGCAGTGCCGCTGCCGCCGATGGAGGTGAAGAAGGTGGAGACCACGCCGGAGGGCGAGCGCCAGGTACAGCTGCAGGTGCCGGACAAGGCCGACCAGACCGCCACCCTGCGCTGGCCGGCGCGCGTGCATGAAGACCAGGCGGCAGGCTTCGTGGTCGGCCAGCAGGTGCACTTCGACCCCACCGAAGCCGGTGCCGGCTGGACCGTGAAAAGCGCGCAGGGCCAGGCACTGGCTTACGTGCCCACCGCCTACGCCGCTGGCGATGTGATGAGCGAAGCGCTGTAAAGCTGAACGACCGGTTTTGGCTTTGACGCGGGCCGGGCGGATAATGGGCGATCCCCTTTGTCCCCCTGGCTCGCCATGTCCGTGCGTCCTGCCCCTCTTTTTGCCCCGCTGACCCCGCGCGCCCTGGTGCTGGCGGTACTGGCGATGGGCGCGGTGGTGCTGTTGTCCAACGTACTGGTGCAGTACCCGATCAACGATTGGCTGACCTGGGGTGCCTTCAGCTATCCGGTCGCGTTCCTGGTCAGCAACCTGATCAACCGCCGCTTCGGCCCGGGCCCGGCGCGCCGCGTGGCGTGGATCGGCTTCCTGGTGGCGGTGGTGTTGTCGGTGTGGGTGGCCACGCCGCGCATCGCCATTGCCTCGTGCTCGGCCTTCATCGTGGCGCAGCTGCTGGACATCACCGTGTTCGACCGCCTGCGTCGTGGCAGCTGGTGGCGCGCACCGATGGTGGCCACCACCTGCAGCGCGACGGTGGATACCACCATTTTCTGGTCGATCGCGTTTGCTGGTTCCGCCCTGCCGTGGGTGAGCTGGGCAGCGGGCGACCTGGCGGTGAAGCTGGCGATCGGCGTGTGCCTGCTGGCCCCGTTCCGCGCGCTGCTGTGGAAGATGGCGCCGCTGCGCGCCACCAGCTGACCGCACATGCTCTGGTGGGTGCCGACCTTGGTTGGCACGCTCCATCGGAGTTCATTACCGCTGGCGGATTGTGCCGACCAACGGTCGGCACCTACCAGGAGCGGGCATCGCAGGGCCATTGATTCGGTGGGTGCCGACCG
>NZ_JAPTFQ010000124.1:0-7689 GCF_030985535.1 Stenotrophomonas sp. Sm2128 | reverse complement strand
AGTGCCGGCCGCTGGCCGGCAGCACCGAAGCAACGTTCCTGAGACGCTGCCATGGGCCGGCACTACCGGGCGGCTGCACTCGGCAGCATCAGCTCGAACACGGTGCCGGTGTCATCCGACACAACACTCACACTACCGCCATGGGCCTGTGCAATCGCGCGGGTGATCGCCAGCCCCAGTCCGGCACCTTCGTGGCGGCCGCGCTCGCCGCGATAGAAGCGATCGAACAGGCGCGGCAGCGCTTCGGCGGCAATCGGCGTGCCAAGGTTGTGCACACTGAGCCTGCACACGCCATCAGCCTCGAGCAGCCGCACCCGTACTTCGCTGCCCACGGCTGCGTGCTTCAACGCGTTGGACAGCAGGTTGGCGATCGCACGGTGCAGCATCAGGCGGTTGCCTTCCACGCTCGCCACACCGTCGCGGCGCAGGGTCAACTTCCGGTCCTCGGCCAGCAGGTCGTAGAACTCGAGCAGCGAATCCACCACCCCATCCAGCGCCACCGGCTCGCGCGAGGGCAGCGCGCCCGGCGCCTCGGCCTGCGCCAGGTACAGCAGGTCGCCCACGGTCTGCGCCAGTTGCTGCAGTTCCTCGGCACACGACGCCAGCGTCTCGCGGTAGGCCTCGTTGCTGCGCGGGTGCGCCAGCACCACCTGCACCTGGGTCAGCATATTGGTGATCGGGGTGCGCAACTCGTGGGCGAGATCACCGGAGAACTCGGTCAGCCGCGCGAAGTCCTGCTGCAGGCGTGCCAGCATGCCGTTGAGGGTCTGCGCCAACTGCTCCAGTTCGGCCGGTGCACTGCGCGCGCTCAGGCGGCGCTGCAGGCGACCGGCGGTGATCTGCCTGGCCTCATCGGCCAGCGTGCGCAGCGGCCGCAGCGTACGCCGCACCACATAACCGCCGAGCAGGCTGCTGGCCACGGCGGCGCCGATGATCGCGATCGCCAGCAGGTGGCGGAAGCGCTGCAGGAAATCGGCATGGCGGTTGTCATCGATGGCCAGCAGGGTGACCAGCGGGCTGCCGTCGGCCAGGGTCTGGCGCAGGTGCAGGGCATGCATGCAGCGGCCATCGGCGAGGATCCAGTCGTGCCGCCGTGGCGCGGCGTCGATCGGCTGGCCGCGTGCATGCTCGCGCAGCAGTGCCGGTGCGGTCGAGAACAGCACCGCGCCACGCCCATCAACAACGTGGAAGGCGATGTCCGGATGATGGCCCAGCGCCTCTGCCAAGCGCTTCCCGCGTGTGGACGCAGGTCCGTTATCGGCGAGGTCACGGATCAACGCGACCTTGTTTTCCAGTTCGACGAAGTCCTGGGCGACCAGGTCGTGGCGGGCACTGACATAGATCGCCACGCCCAACGCGGCCAGCACCAGCGTGGCCACGATGGCGAACAGCAGCGTCAGCCGCACCGCGATGGAACGGCGCAGGCTCATCCGCTGTGCACTGCACCGTCGTCCGGCGCCTCCAGCACATAGCCCATGCCGCGCACGGTGACGATCAGCTTGGCATCGAAGTCATCGTCGATCTTCGCGCGCAGGCGGCGGATCGCCACGTCGATCACGTTGGTGTCGCTGTCGAAATTCATGTCCCACACCTGCGAAGCGATCAACGAGCGCGGCAGCACTTCGCCACGTCGGCGCGCCAGCAGCTCCAGCAGGGTGTATTCCTTCTGGCTGAGGGTGATGCGCTGGCCGCCGCGTTCAACCCGGCGGCGCAGGGTGTCCACCACCAGGTCGGCGATGACGATGCGCTCGGCCTGCGGCTGCGCCTGGCCGCGACGCAGCAGGGTGCGTACCCGCGCCAGCAGCTCGGCGAAGGCGAATGGCTTGGCCAGGTAGTCGTCGGCGCCCAGCTCAAGGCCCTGCACGCGGTCGGCGATGCTGCTGCGCGCGGTCAGGAACAGTACCGGCACCTGCCAGCCGGCCTCGCGCAGCCGCGACAGCACGTTCCAGCCATCCAGGCCGGGCAGCATCACGTCGAGGATGACCAGCTGGTACTCGCCGCTGCCGGCCAGGTGCAGCCCGTCGACGCCGTTGCAGGCGAGATCGACCACGTAGCCGGCCTCGATCAGCCCCTGGCGCAGGTAGTTGCCGGTCTTGGGTTCGTCTTCGACGATCAGCAGTTTCATGATGCGCCCATCATCGCAGCTTGGGCCCGTACCGGAACGGATTGGTCATGCCAGTGGGTCCAGCGTGCCAAGCACCGCGACGCAGGCCAGCACCAGCAGCGCCAGCAGCGATTCGCAGGCCAGGCTTTGGCGGAGCGAGCGCAGCGGCCTGGGTTGCCAGCCGCCACGGATGGAGACCGCCAGCGCCGGCACCAGCCGCCAGCGATGCAGCGCGGCCAGGCCCAGCATGCCACCGACCAGGGCGAGTTTGAGCAGCAGCCAGCGTCCGTGCGCAGTGCCGATGAGGGTCTGCACGGAACCGCCAAGATCGACATAGGTATAGGCGCCGGTCATCGCCAGGGTGGCGACGATGATCGTGCCGGGCAGGGCGAAGCCGTGGGCGGCCTGCCACAGCTCCCGGGTGCGTTCGCGCAGGCGCAGGCCCTGCGGACGCAGCGCCAACTGCAGGATGGCAGCGATCGCGCCGACCCAGGCGCCGGCGGCCAGCAGGTGCACGATGCCGGCCACCAGCCGCATCGTGCCACCGAATCCATCGCCGGCGGCGGCATGGCCGTTCCAGGACAGGCTGGCGAGGGCCATTCCGGACAACGCGAGCAGCGCCACGCGCCGCGGTCCACCCAGCGGCGTGGCGGCTGCCAGCAGGGGCAGCATCGCCAGCACCGCCACGGTGCGCAGCAGGCCGGCTTCACCTACCGGCGTGCCGGTGAGGAACCAGTGCGCCGTTGCTGGGTCGATGTCGGCCGGCGCGATGCCGAGCACACCGGACAAGCGGGTGATGGCATCGGTGACCACCACGGCCAACGCGATCAGGGCGAGCGCCAGCGAGACGCCGCGTGGCAACCCCGGACGGACGAACAGCATCCGCCCGAACAGCAGCATCAGCACCAGGTACAGCGCCAGCCGCAGCGCATACGGCGAGAGCTCGGCCACGACGGCAGCCTTACTTCACGGTGAAGCGGTAGTTGCCGGTGATCGGGTGGCTGTCCTGGCCGACCGCGCGCCATTGCAGTGCATAGCTGCCTGGGGGCAGCGGCTTGGCGAAACGCGCGCGCAGCGTGTGGCCATCTTCGGAAATGTCCTGTGCGGTGGTGGGCATGGCCATCTTCATGCGGCCATGGTCCATGCTCAGTTCGATGCGGGTGGCACGCGGCATCACCTTCTCACTGAACTGCAGCGTGATCTCGGTCGCCGGGGCCATGGTGGCGTCGGCGGCCGGCGTCGAGCGCACCAGGCTCGGATGGGCCAGCGCCAGCGGCGCAACCGCGAGGCCGGACAGGAGAAGCGCCAGGGAGACGGAGCGGCGAAGGGAACGGGTCATGCGCGGGACACCTGTGGAAGAAGTGGCCCGCAGAGTGGAGGGCGGCGCCTTTCGCCGCCCTGACCCGAACATTACCGATCTGTAATGTTCCGTCCACGCACAGGTGGTGCCGGCCGCTGGCCGGCATCACAGTGCTGCCAACGGCCCCTGCATGCGATGGAAACTGCCATCGGTGGCGGTGAACCAGGCCAGCGAACGCCCGCCGACGAAGTCGTCGACATGCACGACCGTTGCGCCATCGGCTTCCTGCCACGAAATGGCATAGACCCCTTCGCCGATCTGCTGCCACTCGCAGGCGGCTTCGCCCTGCGCACCGGCATAGGCGCCGGAAACGATGGCGTACTGCACGTGGCGGCCATCGGCGCTGTAGACATTGTCGGCGGCCAGGCCGTCATAGCTGACGCGGAAGCGGCGGCCGGCGAACAACGGCAAGGCGGGGGCCGTGTTCATCGGATCGCCACCGGGTTGATGTTGACCTGGGTCGAGCCGACGTAAAGCGGCTGGCCGAGCACGAACAGGAATTCCCAGGCCTTGTCGCGCACCAGGGCACGGCTGTCGATCAGCTCCAGGTTGTAGATGCCGCGCTTGGCCAGCATGTACTGGTTGATCGGGAACTCCTCGGCACCGTTCGGGTTCGGATAGACCTCCGAGGCCCAGGTGTCGCCACCGAAGGCGACGATGCCCTGGTCGGCCAGCCACTTCGCGGCCTCCATGCCGATACCCGGTTCCACTTCGAGAAACTGTTTGTCGTCCTCGCCGATCAGTTCCAGCCAGCCGGTGTTGAACAGCACCACGTCGCCCTTGCGCAGGCTCAGTCCCTGCTTCTTCAGCACGGCCTGGATGTCGGCCACGGTGAACTCGGTGCCGCCGGGCACGATCGCCTTGCCGTAGTACGCGGTCATGTCCAGCACGACGCCGCGGGTGACCATCGGCGGTACCTTCTCGACGCCGAGCTTGCGCACGCCGTCCACGGTGACGAAGTCAGCGGCCTTGTTGCCGTTGTAGTAGACGTTGTCGATGCCGATATGGCCGATGCCGTTGAGCTGGGTGCCAACGCCGGTCCAGGCGTTCACCAGTTCATCGTTGAAGGTGAACTTGTTGGGGCCCAGCGACTTGCCGGCCTGCTGGCCGACCTGCACGTTGTACAGGCGGAAGCTGCGGTGACGGAACGCGGGCAGGTTCTTGTCCACCGGCACCGCCAGCGGATAGGTCTTGCCGGTCCTGACCAGCGATACCGCGTGCTTGACCACGTCCGCGGTGAGCAGGTTGGCCGCGCCGATCTCGTCGTTGGCACCGTAGGCAGAGGGATACCAGTCCTCGGCGGTGGCCTGGAAGGACAGCGGCAGGGTGGCCAGCGCAAGCGCGGCCAGGGTCTTCATCTTCATGGCAAAGCTCCGGTAACTGTCAGGCCGTCGCGGCGGCGCTGGCATGGGCCGGGAAGTGCGGCAGCACGTACTCGGCGATTTCGTGGAAGGTTTCGGCCAACGGCCGTTCGTTGCGGCGGAACTGCAGGCCGATGTGGTCGACACCGGCCAACTGCATGGCGTGCAGCTCGGCCAGCAGTGCGTTGCGGCCGCCGCGCAGGCCGAAGCGCCAGCGCTGCAGGGGGGCATCGGCATCGTCCACCAGGTCCAGGTGGATGAAGCTGGCATACGGCTTGTTGCCGGCCACGGCGCGCCACGCCGCCACGCGTTGCGCATGGTCCTGCGGCGCGCCCGGGTAGGCCAGGCAGCCATCCATGTGCTGGCCGATCCATGCTGGTTGCTGTTGGGCCAGGCCGGCCACGAACAACGGCAGGGCCGGGCCATCGGCGGGCAGCACGTCCAGGCCCTGCGGCAGGTGCGCGGCGGCGCCTTCGCGCAGCAATGCGATCTGCTCGCGGAAACGGCTGCCACGGCTGTCGAAGTCGCGACCGAACAGCGGGTACTCCACCGGGCGGTCGCCACTGGCCACGCCCAGCAACAGGCGGTCGCCGCTCAGCCGCTGCACGCTGCGCGCCGACTTCAGGGTCAGCAAGGGCTCACGGATCGGCAGCACCACCGCACCGGTGCCCAGCAGGATGTCATTGGTGATGCCGGCCAGGTAGCCGAGGTAACTGAATACCTCGAACACCTGCGCCGCATCGCCGAAGGCCGGGTCGTACACCGGCACGTCGCGTACCCACAGCGCACGGAAGCCGAGGCGGTCGGCCAACCGTGCCAGTTCCGCATGGCGCTGCAGGTCCGGTTCACCGGGCAGGCGTCGCGCGGCGCGTCGTGCCTGTTCGCCCAGCGGCGTCCAGTCATTGTCCAGCGGTGCTTCGATGCCGATGCTGAAGCCACCGGCCTGCAGCCGCGCCAACGCACTGCCCATGGCCAGGCTCCTCAGTCCCAGGCCGGGGCAAGGCCCGGCGGATCGACTTCGCGGCCGTTGCGGTCAAGCGCAGCGATCGCGGCCATGTCATCGGCATCCAGGTGCAGGTCCTGGGCGAGCAGGTTGCTGGCCAGGTTCTCGCGCTTGGTCGAGGACGGGATGACCGAGTAACCCCGCTGCAGCGCCCACGCCAGCGCGACCTGGGCCACGGTGGCCTGGTGCTTGTCGGCGATGGCGGCCAGCACCGGATCCTTCAGCACCTTGCCGTAGGCCAGGGTCATGTAGGAGGTCACGGTGATGCCCTGGTCCTGCAGGAAGGCGGTCAGTGCCGGGTTCTGCAGGTACGGGCTCAGTTCGATCTGGTTGGTGGCGATCTCGCCGGCACCGACCACCTCGATGGCCTGCCGGGTCAGCTCGATGTTGAAGTTGGACACACCGATCTGGCGGGTCAAGCCCAGCGTCTTGGCTTCGGCCAGCGCGGTCATGTACTCGCGCAGTTCAACGCCATTGCCCGGCGCCGGCCAGTGGATCAGCAACAGGTCGACGTAGTCGGTGCGCAGCTTGGCCAGGCTGTCGCGCAGGCTCGGGATCAGCTTGTCGGCGGCGTAGTTGTCCACCCAGATCTTGGTGGTCAGGAACAGCTGGTCGCGCGGGACGCCGGATTCGGCGATGGCCTGACCGACTTCGGCTTCGTTGCCGTAGATCTGCGCGGTATCGACCGCACGGTAGCCAACGTCGAGGGCGTTGCGCACCGAGTCGATGACGGTCTGGCCGTTCAGGCGGAAGGTGCCGACGCCAAAGGAAGGAACGCTCATGATGGACTCCAGGGACTTCGTTGAGAGCCGGTGGGCTCGGGACAGGGCGAAGTGTGGGCGCTTTACATTTGTTGATTAAGCTGTGTATACGGGAAACGCTTTTGCGCCGAGGTAAAAAATGAAAACCACCCTGGATGAGCTGAAGGCCTTCGTGGCCGTGGTCGACAGTGGTTCGATCACGGCGGCGGCCGAGGCGCTGGAACTGACCATCTCGGCCACCAGCCGCACCTTGGCGCGGCTGGAGGACAAGCTGCAGACCACGCTGCTGCGACGGACCACGCGGCGGCTGGAACTGACCGAGGAAGGCGCGGCGTTCCTGGAGTACGCGCGCACGATCCTGGCCACGGTGGACGAGGCCGAGGAACAGATGGCCGCGCGGCGGCTGCGGCCGGTCGGGCGCCTGCGCGTGGACGCCGCCACGCCGTTCATGCTGCACGTGATCGTGCCGCTGCTTGAGGGGTTCCGTGAGCGCTACCCGCAGGTGGAGCTGGAGCTGAATTCCAATGAAGGCATCACCGACCTGATCGAGAAGCGCACCGACGTGGCGTTCCGCATCGGCGTGCTGCGCGACTCGACCCTGCATGCGCGGCCGATCGGCCACAGCCGCATCCGGGTGGTGGCCAGCCCCGAATACCTGCGCCGCCACGGCACGCCCACGCGCGTGGAGCAGCTGCGCGAGCACGACCTGCTGGGCTTCACCCAGCCCAGTTCGTTGAACGAATGGCCGCTGCAGGATGCCGATGGCGGGTCTTTCGTGATCGAGCCGGCCATCGCTTCATCCAGTGGCGAGACACTGCGGCAGATGGCGGTGGCCGGACTGGGCATCGCCTGCCTGTCTGATTTCCTGACCCGCCAAGACCGGCGTGATGGCCGCCTGGTGCAGCTGTTCGCCAGGCAGACGCAGGAAGTGCGGCAGCCGATCAACGCGGTGTACTACCGCAACACCGCGCTGGCCGCCCGCATCACCTGTTTCGTCGACCACGTGACGCAGACGCTCGGCCAGCGTCCGTTTGACGAATAAGGAGGAGTAGAGCCGGGGGGGGGGGGGGGGGGGGGGGGGGGGGGGGGGGGGGGGGGGG
>NZ_JAPTFQ010000123.1:0-7964 GCF_030985535.1 Stenotrophomonas sp. Sm2128 | reverse complement strand
AAGAACTGGATTACCTGGCCGAAGGCGGGTTCGCCGGCTAAGAAAAAGGGGACGGAGGGAATTAAGTCGTTTGTGCCTAAAACGACTTAATTCCCTCCGTCCCCTTTTTGCCGGCCAGCGGCCGGCACTACCGGTCAGCCGATCACGCGCTTGAACGGCGGCAGCGCGTCGATGATGCGCTTGCCGTAGCGGCGGGTCAGCAGCCGCGAATCAAGAATGACCACGCGGCCGGTGTCGGTGGAGGTGCGGATCAGGCGGCCGGCGAACTGGGTCAACGTGCGCAGCGCATGCGGAATGGCGATCAGGTTGAACGCATTGAGCCCGCGCCCCTCGAACCATTCGCTGAGGGTGGCGGTCTGCGGGTCGGTCGGCACCGCGAACGGCACCTGGGTGATCACCACCGTGGTGCAGGCTTCACCTGGCAGGTCGAGGCCTTCGCCGAACGAATTCAGCCCGAACAGCACCGAGCCTTCACCCGCCGCCACGCGGCGCAGATGCTCGTCAATCAGGCGGGTCTTGGACATCTCGCCCTGCACCAGCACCTGCTTGCGGCGCGCGGCCGACATCAGCCCAGCCACCTTCTCCATCTTCCAGCGCGAGGTGAACAGCACCATCGAGCCCTTGGCCCAGTCCAGTTCGGTGTCGAGATAGCGCGCCACTTCACGCGGGTGGCCTTCGCGGTCGTCCGGGGTGACCGGGAATTTCGGCACGATCAGTTCGGCCTGGTTGGGCAGGTCGAACGGTGACGACAGCGAGACCATCTCGGCCTCTTCCGGAATGCCGTTGTCGATCGCCAGCGACTGGAAGTCGCCACCGCCGGTCAGCGTCGCCGAGGTCATCACCACCGAGTCCACTTCATCCCACAGCAGCTTGCGCAGCACGTGCGCGGCCGAAACCGGCGAGCCGTGCAGCACCAGATCGCCGTCGCGGGTGGCGGTGACCCAGCGCGCCATCGGCGGCGCACCGTCCTTGTCTTCGCGGCGCCAGGCCTGCCACAGGTTGTACTGCTGCTCGATCATCTCCAGCGCCATGCCCAGGTTGCGCTGCAGGCGCTCGCGCGCGGCATCGTCCGGCTTGCCCTTGGCCACCTGCGCGGTGGCGGCGTGCGCCCAGTTGTAGAGGCTGCGGGTATCGTCAGCCAACGCCTCGATCGGCTCGCGCCAGGCCTCGGGCAGTCGCCCATTGGCCGCGCGCCACATCGGCTCTTCGTCCGCCGGCGCCGGCATCCACACCCGCTCGATATGATCGCGGAACGCGCGCAGCTGCTTGGCCACGTTGCTGGCCACCTCGATCGCTTCGTTCGGCAGCAGGTTGCCGAGGCGGTCCTTGTCGACCGCGCGGTAGGCGCCGGCGATCAGGATCTGCAGGCGGCCGGTACGCTTGGCCATCTCGTCCAGCGCCAGGCTCGCCGCGCCCTGGTCGATCGCCACGTTGCCGATGTGATGGCCTTCGTCCAGCACCAGCAGCATGTCCGAGGGCGGCGCGATCAACGGCTGGCCGTTGTCGCTGTCGCCGATCGACAGCGCCGACAGCAGCAGCGCGTGGTTGGTGACCACGATCTGCGCATCACGCACGGTGTTGCGCGAACGCAGCACCGCACACTGCGCCGAATAGGCACAACGGCGCCCGGCGCAGCCCGAAGCCGGCGTGGTGATGCGGCTGCGCAGGCCGGGGCTGATGGTCTCCGGTGCGTTGTCGATATCGCCATCCCAGCTGCCGCTGGTGAAGGCGTCGGTCAGGCGCTTGGCGATGTCCATCTCGATCGGCGCCAGTGGCCGGTCGAACAGCGGCGCGTCATCCTCGAACATGCCGCCCTGCGAGCCCTCGCCCTGCGCCTCGGCGGCATTGCGCGTGCACAGGTAGCGGGTACGGCCCTTGGCCAGCGCCACGGTCGCCTCCAGGCCGGTGGCTTTCAGGAAATTCGGGATATCGCGCTCGACCAGCTGCGACTGCAGCGCCACGGTGCCGGTGCTGATCACCAGCTTCTTCTTGCTGGCCAATGCGATCGGCACGCCTGCGGTGAGGTAGCCCAGGCTCTTGCCGACGCCGGTGGGCGCCTCGACCACGCCGACGCCACCGCTTTTCGACAGCGCACGCGACACCACGCCGATCATCTGGCTCTGCGAGCGACGGGTGGAAAAGCCGGGGGTATTGGCCTGCAGCGTCGTGTACGCCTTGCGGATCGCGTCCTTCAAGGTGTCATCGAGGGTGCGCGGAGCGGCGACGGTTTCGGTCACGCCGGGAATTACCGTAGCTGGATCAGGCCGGGCATTGTCGCATGGCCGGCCGCATTCACCGCCGCTGGGACCCTGAACGGGCCAGCGACGACGCCCGCTGGCGGTCCCGGTCCAATGGCCGGACCATCCCAGGGGCAGATACGCCGGGCATGGCCCGGCGCGACCGGTCAGGCGGCCGGGAGCGTACGGGTACGCAGCAGGCGCACCAGCGCCCACACCACCAGCACCACACCGATCGCCTCGACCATCGCCAGCGCGAAATGCAGCACGCCGAGGATGGCACTCAAGCTCGACACGGCACTGAAATCACCGCTGCGGACCATCCACATCGGCAGGATGCCCGCCGCCATGCCGCCGAGGCTGGCCAGCAGCAACAGCAGCAGGCCGACCAGGGCACCGGTGCGGGTGGCATCGCGCGGTGCGCCGACCACCCAGACCAGGCCCACGCACAGCGCGATCAGCACCGGCAGGCGCACGCCCACCATGCTCAGCACCGTGACCAGCAGGGTTGTGCCGTCCATCGATCAGTCCTCGCCGGCCAGCACGGCCGAGCCCTCACGCAGCGACTGGTAGACCTCGTCGGTCTGCGGGCGCACACCGTGCCACTGCAGGAAACTCTCAGCGGCCTGCTCGACCAGCATGCCCAGGCCATCGACCGTATTGCGGCACTCCGCGGCGCGCGCCCAGGCCAGGAAGGCGATCGCCGCTTCGCCGTAGTTGAGGTCGACGGCGGTGGTCATCGAGTTGACCAGCGACAGCGGCAGCTTGAACTCGACGTCACGGTCGCGGCCGGCCGAGGTGGCGTTGACGATCAGTTCGAAGTCACCCAGATCACGCAGGTCTTCCCAGTAGCGGCTGATCGCGCGACCCGGCTCACCCATCGCATCGATCAGTTCATCGGCGCGTTCCGGCGTGCGGTTGACCACCACCAGCTCGGTAATGCCGGCATCAAGCAGCGCCGGGGCGACACTGCGCGCGGAGCCACCGGCACCGATCAGCAACATGCGGCGGCCACGCAGGTCCAGGCCATGGCGGTCGGTCAGGTCACGCACCAGGCCGATGCCGTCGGTGGTGTCGCCATGCCAGCGGTCGCCCTTGCGCAGCAGCGTGTTGACCGAACCGGCGCGGCGCGCGCGTGCGGTCAGGGTGGTGCACACCGAGAACGCGGCCTCCTTGTGCGGCGAGGTGACGTTGGCGCCGACACCGCCGTCGGCGGCGAAGGCCTCCAGGCCGGCCAGGAACGCCTCCGGGGCCAGGTCGATCGCGCGGTAATCCACCGCGATGCCTTCCTGGCGACCGAACGTCGCGTGGATCTGCGGCGACTTCGAGTGGGCAACGGGGTGTCCGAAGACGGCGTAACGGTCGGTCATGGAATCCTCAAGCTGGCTAGACTGATGCTCTGTTCGTGCATGGAACCGGATGATGCGCATCACCCTGCCCCTGCTGGTGCTTGCCGCCAGTCTACTCTCTGCCCCCGTGGCGATGGCGTTGAACGAGTACGGCATCGAAGGCATGGGCGTGGTCTCGACCCGTGCCGACGAGGGCCGCGCCACGATCAGTGCCGATGGCCGGCGCATCGTCTTCGCCCGCCGCGGCGAAGCCGGCTGGGGCCTGTGGGAGGCGCGCGTGGTCGATGGCCGCTGGCAGCAGGCGCAGGCCCTGGCGGTGGGCGTGGCCGGTGAGGCCCGCGATCCGTACTTCAGCCGCGACGGCCGCTGGCTGTTGTTCGCCGCCGGCCGCGAAGGCGCGCTGGCGCTGTACCGGGCTGCAGTGGAAGCCGATGGCCGGCTGGGCAAGGCGCACCCCATGGCCGGCGACGGTGGACGCCACGAAGAGCGCGGGCCGGCCCTGAGCGCGGACGGCACGCGGCTGCTGTTTGCCCGCCAACAGGGCCGTGGCGCCGGCTGGAACCTGTTCGTGGCGACGCTGGATGCGCAGGGCATGCGCGGCCCGGCCACCGCATTGACAGCGTTGAACAGCGCCGATGACGAGACCGACGGCGACTGGCTGGGCAACGATGGCGCAGTGGTGTTCAGCCGCGGCAACGGCACGACCGCACAGGTGTGGAGCAGCGGCTGCGCGTGGAGTGGCGCGGCCCTGCAACCGTTGGGACTGTCGTTCAACCAGACCGGCGGCTGGGCCGGCGCGCCGGTGATCGACAACGCCAAGCCAGGCGAAATGATGGTGGCCAGCAGCGCGGCCAGGGCACCGCGTGCCGGTGGCGTGGACGTGTACCGGTTGGCGGTGCCAAAGGTGGCGGCGGTGGCCGGGTGCGTGCCGGGCGCACGGTAACGGCAAACGCCAACCAAGGTTGGCGACTACCAGGGCGATGGATGCGCCGGGTGCGTGCGGTAGATCCACGCCATGCGTGGATAGCCGTTTGGTAGATGCCAACCTTGGTTGGCATGCAGGAAAGTGCCAACCAAGGTTGGCACCCACCCATATGGAGGCGGCAGGGTCAGCGCGACAACACCTTGGCGCGCAACTGCTCGTACTCCATCTCGCTCAGCTGGCCATTGTCCTTGCGCTGGTTCAGCGCGGCCAGCTCGGCCTGCACGCTATCCGGCAGGGCCTGCTCACGGGCCACGTGGCGGGCGGCGGAGAGCTGCTCCGGTGGGCGCTTGCCCGCGCGCCACGCGGCGATGAAGACACCGACGATGATGGCGCCGAACACCAGCGTGCCGGTGCCCCAGATCAGCCATTGCATCCATCCCAGTTCGGGTCCCATCGCGCAGTCCTCCGTCTATCGTGGCGCTATTGTCAGCGCTCGCGCAGCCATCGCGCCACCTGCGGCGCGAAATAGGTCAGCACGCCATCGGCACCGGCCCGCTTGAAGCCCAGCAGCGACTCCAGCACGCAGGCGCGCTCGTCCAGCCAGCCGTTGGCGAAGGCGGCCTTCATCATCGCGTACTCGCCACTCACCTGATAGGCGAAGGTCGGCACACCGAATTTCTCCTTCACCCGGCGCACCAGGTCCAGGTACGGCATGCCCGGCTTGACCATCACCATGTCGGCGCCTTCTTCCAGGTCCAACGCGATCTCGCGCAGGGCCTCGTCGCCGTTGGCCGGGTCCATCTGGTAGGTCTTCTTGTCGGCCTTGCCGAGGCTGGCCGCGCTGCCCACCGCATCACGGAACGGACCGTAGAACGCCGAGGCGTACTTGGCCGAGTAAGCCATGATGCGCACGTTGACGTGGTTGTCGGCATCCAGCGCACGGCGGATCGCGCCGATGCGGCCATCCATCATGTCCGACGGCGAAACGATGTCGACGCCGGCTTCGGCATGCGACACCGACTGCTTGACCAGCGCTTCGACAGTGATGTCGTTCAGTACATAGCCCTTGTCGTCGATGATGCCGTCCTGGCCGTGGGTGGTGTACGGGTCCAGCGCCACATCGGTCATCACCCCCAGTTCCGGGAAGCGCGACTTCAGCGCGCGGATCGCGCGTTGCGCCAGGCCGTCCTCGGCCCACGCCGCCGATGCATCCAGCGATTTCAGCGACGGGTCGATCACCGGGAACAGGTCGATCACCGGAATGCCCAGCTCCAGCGCCTCTTCGGCCACCTTCAGCAGTTCTTCGATCGACAGCCGCTCCACGCCCGGCATCGACGGCACTGCGGTGCGGCCGGCCAGTTCGTGCACGAACACCGGGTAGATCAGGTCGTCGGTGGTCAGCGTGTTCTCGCGCATCAGGCGGCGCGAGAACTCGTCGTGGCGCATGCGGCGCGGGCGATACAGCGGGTGGGACATGGCAGGCTCCGAGGAGTGGCTATTGCAACAGGTAGCCCTGCGGCAGCAGGGGTTCGGGCAACGGGCGTTCGCCGAGCGCATCGAGCTGGTCGATCTCGATCGTGCGCACCAGCGCGTCCAGCGGCAGATCGTTCGGCTCAAGGCCGAACGGGTCTTCCATTTCTTCGCCCAGCTGGTCCAGGCCGAAGAAGGCATAGGCCAGCACCGCCGACAGCACCGGCGTGCCCCAGCCCAGCGAACTGGCCAGGCCGAACGGCAGCAGCACGCAGAACATCCACGCGCAGCGGTGCAGCAGCAGGGTGTAGGCGAACGGCAGCGGCGTGGTGAGGATGCGCTCGCAGCCGGCCTGGATCGACGACATCGCGTGCAGGCGCTCTTCCAGCTGGGTGTAGAGGATGGGGTCGAGCTGGCCGGCGCGCAGCGCATGCGCCAGTTCGGCCGCGATCATCGCCAGCAGCGCATCGGGCACGTTCTCGCGCTGGCCCAGCTGTTCGCGCTGGCGCTTGTCCAGCCACGGCAGTGCTGCCAGGGCGACGATGCGACCACGCAGTCGCGCCGCCAGCGCATGGGCGAACGCGGTGGTGAGGTAGGCGACGCGACGACGACGGCCCGCGTCGTCGGCCAGCAGCAGGTTTACCTGGCGCGCCAGCGAACGCGATTCATAGACCAGCTGGCCCCACAGCTTGCGTCCTTCCCACCAGCGGTCGTAGCAGGCGCTGTTGCGGAAGCTGAGGAAGATCGACAGCACCAGGCCAAGCAGGGTGAACGGGGTCACCGACACGCGTTCGATGCCGGTAGGGGGCGCCAGTTCGACCACCGCAGCCACGGCGATGGACAGGATCAGGATGGCCAGCACCTTCGGCGCGATCGCTTTGACGATCGAACCGCGCAGGATGTACAGCAGTTGCCAGCCGTGGGGACGGGGTCGGATGATCATGGGGCAGCCGCGCGGGGCGCGGATTCACAGGCACGCGGGGGGCTCGCGCAGCCATTCATTGTACGCCCCCGCCCGGCCATCGGCCGTGTGCCTGCGACGCCCTGTCGCACCCGGGACCGGGCTCAGACCACGCCGCCGCCCAGGCCAAGACGCAGGATGCCGACCACCACCACGATACCGTTCAGGACCAACCCGGCCCACGCCCGGCCACGCTTGCTCGGGTGGGTGAACAGGATACCCAGCGCGGCGATGACTGCACCGACCGCGGCGAACGGGATCAGGAACCAGTTGCCCCAGCCCAGCAGCGGAATCAACGCCAGGATCATCCACAACAGCGCCAATACGCCCCACAACAGACTGATCACACCCATGCCGCTCTCCCGCAGTTGGTTCCTGGCCCCACCATAATCGTTCCCGTTGCCGCCGCCTACTGCCATTGGCGGGGCTGTCACCCGACCCGTGCTAGCGTGCTGTCGTGCGTGCCCCGGCCCGGGTGTTGGCGCCGATTCAGAGTGGCCCGCCGATCATCGCAACCAGTCCTGCAGGGGAAGTGCCATGAACATCCGTTGGGCCGCGTTGGCGGCCATGCTGCTGGTCGCCGCCGGCTGTGCCAGCACCTCCAAGGTGATGCTGGGCCGCGCCCGCGCGCCGATCGATCCGGCGCTGGTGCAGATCTATTCGACGCCACCGGCCGGCTCCCAGGAAATCGCCCAGCTGGAATCGTCTTCCGCCGTTGGCTTCGGCACCCAGGGCCAGACCGATGCCGCCGTGGCCCGCCTGAAACGTGAAGCCGCAGCGCTGGGCGCCAACGGCGTGGTGCTGATGGGCGTGGGCAGCAGCGGTTCGCCGGTAGGCATGTCGGTGGGCGCGGGCACGTTCGGCTCGCACGTCGGTGGCGGCGTCGGCATCGGGATTCCGACCACGCAGAAGCGCGCCGCGGGCGTCGCGATCTGGGTGCCGAATCCGGCACCGCCGGCGCGGTTGCCGACACAGGTGATTACCCCGCAGCGGTGACGCTGCTGCGTCACCGCGGGTAGTGC
>NZ_JAPTFQ010000122.1:0-7995 GCF_030985535.1 Stenotrophomonas sp. Sm2128 | reverse complement strand
ACCCCGCCGGGGGGGGGCGGGGCGTCGGTTGCATCCTTGCCGCGCATCCTGCGCAGGTCTGATGGCTCAGAACATTCCTTCAAACGGGTTCCAGCTGGTGCGTCCTTCCACCTTCTCCAGGTAGTAGCTGTAGTTGGTGCTGGAGGCGACCAGCAGGTTCATGGCGATGAACAGCATGCGCCCGACGACGTCCGGAAGGAACATGGTGATGATGGCCAGCGCGATGTTGATGCCGATCACCACCAGTGCCTTGCGCCACATGCCAAGAATCAGCAGGTAGATGGCACCGAAGAACAACGCGAAGAAGTTCAGGTTGATCTTCAGGCGGTCACCAAAGGACAGCGCCTTCCAGGCCTGCTTGAAGCCGGGGTTCTTGGGGGCGCCGTGCTGGCGGAAGAAGTTGAAGCGGAACTGCCACTTCGGGCTGAACTGCGACAGGTCAGTGGTATTCATTGGGGGAGACATCCCTGTGAGAAAACGTTTTCATGATAGGGCAAGTCCTATTCAGGATCCAAGCGTCACCGTCAAAAATGTGACGCCTGCCTTGTTCCGGCTGCTGCGGCAGGGGCGCGCACCGTCACCCGCCCGCCTTGTTTTTAGGATAGGGTGCGCAGTTCCGCTGCCGCACCAGCTGAATCCGTGCGGCGGCGGGATGTCCATGGAGGTTGCATGACCACACCTGCTACACCGGAAAACGCACCGGGACCGGTGCTCCTGCCGACACCTGAAGTGGTGCAGGCACAACAGCTGCTCGCACGCCAGCAACTGGCGGTGGCGATGGACCGTGCACGCACGGCGGCTACGCAGAGCGCGGCGCCCGCCGCCGCATTGGAAAGCGAGTAATCCGCAACACCGCCGATCGCGCTGGCCCGTCGCCAGCGCGATCGCGGCGGACGCTCTTGGTCAGAACCGCGCGGTCATGCTGAGGAAGTAGCTGCGCCCGGCCACGAAGTAATCGGTGGAGCCTTCCGCATACAGCTTCTTGTCGGCCAGGTTGCTGACGCCGCCACGCAGGGTCAGTACCTCATTGACGTTCCAGGCCGCGGTCAGGTCATACAGCGTGTAGGCCTTGAGGAAGGTCGTCGCCGTGCCGGCCTGCCTGCCGGTGTACTGCGCCGACAGGCTGCTGGAAAACACCGCGTCGGGCGTCCAGTCCAGCGACGAATAGCCCGAGAATTCGGGGGTATCGATCAGGTTGCGGCCGGTGGTCAGGTTCCTGGCTTCCTTCATCCATGTCGCCGAGGTGCGCCAGCGCCAGTGCTCGCCGAAGCGGACATTGAAGCTGCCTTCCATGCCGCTGGTGCGTGCGCGCTGCACGTTGCTCATCCGCGTCCACCAGATGCCGTTGAACCTGCCCAGCGGTGCGTACTCGATCTTGTTCCTGAAGTCGGTGTGGAAGTAGGTCAGGCCGGCATCGACCAGGTCGTTGTCGAAGCTGATGCCGATTTCGCGGTTGGTGCTGGTTTCCGGGTCCAGGTCCGGGTTGCCGGCCATGTAGCAGCCGCCGCGGGTATAGCCCAGCGGAATCAGGGAGGTGCAGCCACGGCCACCGGACTGGGTGGCGGCGCTGGCGGAGTTCTCGGTCAGGCTGGGGGCGCGGAAGCCCTTGGAAACGCCACCGCGGATGGTCCATTGCTCGGCCGGATGCCAGACCAGGTAGGCGCGCGGGCTGACGTGGCCACCGAATTTCTCATGGTGATCCAGGCGCGCGCCCAGGGTCAGTGCCAGGGTACGGTGCAGCTTCAGTTCGTCTTCGACGAACAGGGCCCAGGTATCCACTTCCAGATCGGAGCCGCTGACGGCATTGCCGGCATAGTCGATCGGCGCGCGGCCGATGGTGTCGGTGTTGGTCAGCTCCTGGCGCTTCCACTGGCCGCCCACGGCGAACTGGTGTTCAACGCCGAGGGTGAACGGCGTGGTCAGGCTGCCCTCGATGATCGTATCGGTGGCTTCGGAACGGCCGGTAGCACCGATGTCGTTCCTGTACTCGGTCCAGTACGCACTGATCTTCGAATTGCCGAAGCTCCACTTGCCATCGTGGTTGAGCGCCAGCGAGCTGCGCTTGAGTTCGCTGGCACCCCAGGCGCCTTCATCCTGCTTTTCCAGCGAAGCATCGATGAAGGCCTGCTGCACGCCATGGCCGGCTTCGAGCGACAGTTCCTGCGCGTCGCTCAGTTTCCACTGCAGCAGCGCATCGACATTGCGGTCCTTCTCGCCTGCATACGCGTTGCCGTAGACACCGCCATTGGAGCGATCCGAATCGCGGCGCATGCTGTTGGCACCGATGCGCAGGCCGAAGCGCTCGCCGAGCGGCCCGGAGAACGTCGCACCGATCTGCTGGGTGTCGCCGCGCTTGCCATCGCCCGGGCGGGTATAGCTGTGGGTGGCGCTGCCGCTCCAGTCATCACCGATGCGCCGGGTGATGATGTTGATCACGCCGCCCATGGCGTCGGAGCCATACAGCGACGACATTGGTCCGCGCACCACTTCGATGCGCTCGATCTGGTCAGGCGAGATCCAGTTCAGGTCCTGGCGGCCCAGGTCCGGCCGGTAGTTGGTCGAGGCCGAGCTGCCCATGCGCTTGCCGTCCACCAGCACCAGCGTGTAGTTCGACGGCATGCCGCGCAGCTTGATCTTGGACTGCTCGCCAACCGCACTGAGGCCACCGGTCACGCCGGGCACGCGGCTGAGCAGGGTGGCCAGGTCGTGCACCGGCTGGCGCGCGATGTCCTCGCGGCTGATCACGCTGATGCTGGCCGGCGCATCCTTGATCCATTGCTGGTTGCCCGAGGCGGTGACCACCACGGTATCCAGGTCCTTGGTGGAGGCATCGGCGCTGGCCTCTGCAGCGGCCAGGCCGGGCAGGGCCAGCAGGCAGGCAGTGGCCAGGGCACTGGCCAGGCGGGTGCGCGGCAGGCGCGCGGAACGGGAGCGGAACGGCTGGGACATGACGGCTTCCATCGAATGAGGGGGGACCGGATGGAAGCAACGGGCACACGCAGACAAGCAGGCAGGCCCCCCTTCCATGGGTCGTAGGGCGCACGGTTCGGGCCGGCGCAGCTGGGTGGGTCTCGGCCGTACGGAAGACGGCGACCTGCCTGGTTAATGAAATGATAACCGTTCGCGTTTGTTACGATCCAGTACCCGGTGCCACGAAGCGACATTCCGCTGCGCGGTCCACCATCGCCTGCTGTTTGCTGAATGGGGATAAATCCCGGCGTAGACCTTCGCACTCGGCTTACATCCGGCGCCCTAGACTGGGCCGCATTTTCGATTCCGCCCCGTTGGAGATCGTGTGGGTTCCGGTAGTGACAGACAGCGACTGTGCGGCCAAGGGCCGGTACAGCCAGGACAAGTGCGGGCGCCGGGAAGGCGCGCCGGGAACCTTCGCGCATGCAGCCCGGCCGGGACGGCCGGCCATGCCGATCGTGGGGAGTAAGCGGTGATGGGGGGTCACACCATCCACGCGGAAGCGGATGCGCCCCGGCTCGACGCCGGCTGGGCGCTGCTGCCGGCCGAATCTCCGCTGCCGATGCCCGAACAGACCCTGCGCGAAGGCAAGCTGAAGGTCCGTCGGCACCGTACCTCGCCACGCCTGATCGGCCTGCGCCGGTTCTACATCTTCGGCGGCACCCTGGCCATGACCGCCATCGCCACCCGCATGATGTGGCGGGTGCTGTCGGCCAATGGCATCAGCGTGCTGGAAGCCTGCCTGCTGGTGCTGTTCGTCGGCCTGTTCGCCTGGATCGCGCTGTCCTTCGCCAGCGCCGTGGCCGGCTTCCTGACCGCCGTGTTCGACCGTGGCTATCGCCTTGGCATCGACCCGGACAAGCCGCTGCCGACCGTGCACAGCCGCACCGCGCTGCTGATGCCGACCTACAACGAGGATCCGCGCCGACTGCTGGCGGGCCTGCAGGCGATCTACGAGTCGGTGGCCGCCACCGGCCAGCTCGAACGCTTCGACTTCTTCGTGCTCAGCGATACCCGGCGCGAGGACATCGCACGCGCCGAGGAGCAGGTATTCGCCGAACTGCGCGAGCGCGTGCCGGACGGCCAGACGCGGCTGTTCTACCGCCGCCGTGGCGACAACAGCGGGCGCAAGGCCGGCAACATCGCCGACTGGGTGCGCCGCTTCGGTGGCGCTTACCCGCAGATGCTGATCCTGGACGCCGACAGCCTGATGACCGGCGACAGCATCGTGCGCCTGGTGGCCGGCATGGAACACAACGCCGATGTCGGCCTGATCCAGACCCTGCCCTCGGTGATCGGTGGCCGCACCCTGTTCGCACGCATGCAGCAGTTCGGCGGTCGCGTGTACGGCCCGGTGATCGCCCGTGGCGTGGCCTGGTGGCATGGCGCCGAGAGCAACTACTGGGGCCACAACGCCATCATCCGCACCCGTGCCTTCGCCGACCACGCCGGCTTGCCAGCGCTGTCGGGGCGCAAGCCGTTCGGCGGCCACGTGCTCAGCCACGATTTCGTCGAAGCGGCGCTGATGCGCCGTGGCGGCTGGGCCGCGCACATGGTGCCGTACCTGGGGGGCAGCTACGAAGAAGGCCCGCCGACCCTGACCGACCTGCTGGTGCGCGACCGTCGCTGGTGCCAGGGCAACCTGCAGCACGGCAAGGTGGTCGGCAGCCGTGGCCTGCACTGGATCAGCCGCACCCACATGCTGATCGGCATCGGCCATTACTTCACCGCGCCGATGTGGGCGATGCTGATGCTGATCGGCATAGCGATCCCGCTGTTCCAGGAAGGCATCGATTTCAATGCCCTGCTGCACCTGTCACCCAGCGTGTACTGGCGGGCCCAGGACGAGGAGCAGGTGGTGCGCCTGTTCGCCGCCACCATGGCGGTGCTGCTGCTGCCCAAGGTGCTGGGCTATCTGGCGATGCTGCTGGACCCTGTCGACCGCCGCGGTTGCGGCGGTGCGATCCGTGCGTTCGTGTCGATGCTGGTGGAGACCGTGCTGGCCGCACTGATGGCACCGGTAGTGATGTACGTGCAGTCGCGCGGCGTGGCCGAAGTGCTGTCCGGCCGCGATTCCGGCTGGGACGCACAGCAGCGTGACGATGGTGGCATCTCGTGGATGGCGTTGATCCGTGGCTACGGCGGGCTGGGTGTGTTTGGTGCGTTCATGGGTGTGCTGGCGTGGGCGGTGTCGCCGTCGCTGGCAGCCTGGATGGCGCCGGTGGTGATCGGCATGGTGCTGGCCGTTCCGGTGGTGGCGCTGACCTCCTCGCGCGGCCCGGGTGCCTTCCTGCATCGCCTCGGCCTGCTCGACATCCCCGAAGAGAACATTCCGCCACCGGTGCTGGTGCGCGCCGCGCAGCTGCGCCGGGAAGCCGCCGAGCAACCGCCGCTGTACTGATGGCCCTGCACCAGCGGCATAATGCGGCTCGAACTTGAAGGAGCCGCATCATGCTGCAAACGGTGGAACAGGAAACCGGCGCCTCGCCACAGTGGTCGGTGATCTGGCTGCACGGGCTTGGCGCCGACGGCCACGACTTCGCGCCGATCGTGCCGGAACTGGTGCGTCCGCACTGGCCGGCGCTGCGCTTTGTGTTCCCGCACGCACCGGTGCGGCCGATCACGATCAACAACGGCGTGCCGATGCGCGGCTGGTACGACATCGTCGGGATGGACTTCCGCTCGCGTGCCGACATGGCCGGCGTGCAGGAATCGGTGCTGCAGCTGGATGCGCTGATCGCACGTGAGATCGAGCGTGGCGTCGCGCCGGAGAAGATCTTCCTGGCCGGCTTCTCGCAGGGCGGGGCGATCATCCTCACCGCTGCACTGTCGCGCACCGCGCCACTGGCCGGCCTGATCGCACTGTCCACTTACCTGCCGGAAGCCGAGAGCGCCAGGCGCGTTGACGGTGCGGTGCAGGTGCCGGTGTTCATGGCCCATGGCAGCAGCGACCCGGTGATTCCGCAGGCGGTGGCCGTACACAGCGCGCAGGCCCTGCAGGCGCTGGGCCTGGAGGTGGAGTGGCACAGCTATCCGATGGCCCACCAGGTCTGCGCCGAAGAGATCCAGGCGCTGGGTGACTGGCTGCAGGAACGGTTGGGCGCTGCCTGAGCCATGCCTCCGGCCAGCACATCGCCGTGGATGCCGGAACTGTGCCGCCTGCCGCGGCTGGCGGCGATGCTCGGCCTGGCCCAGCTGGTGGTGGTGGTGCTGGCCCTGGCGCCCGATGGCAGCCGCCACTGGACCTTCGGCGAGCTGCTGTCGGCCAGCGGCTTCGCGCTGTGGCTGGCGCTGGCGGTGACCGCCAGCCTGTGCCTCCTGCGGCAGGCACTGTCGAGGCTGCCGCAGGTGCTGGGCGCTGTCGCGGCGATCGTGCTGGCGACCCTGATCGCGGTGGTCTGTGCCGGCATCGTGCATGCACTGTACGCGGTACTGGGCGACAACTTCGCCCGCGGCATCAGCTTCTGGCGCTTCACCCTGGGCAGTGCGGCAACCACGGCACTGATCGCCGCGCTTGCCCTGCGCTACTTCTATGTGAGCGATCGTTGGGCCGCGCAGGTGCAGGCCAACGCGCGTGCCCAGGCCGACGCGCTGCAGGCGCGGATCCGGCCGCACTTCCTGTTCAACAGCATGAACCTGATTGCCAGCCTGCTGCATCGCGATCCGGCGGTGGCCGAACGCGCGGTGCTGGATCTGTCCGATCTGTTCCGTGCTGCCCTGGGCGCGGGCGAGGGCGACTCCACCCTGCGTGACGAATGCGAGCTGGCCGAGCGCTATCTGTCGATAGAGTCGCTGCGCCTCGGCGAGCGTCTGCAGGTGCGCTGGCAGCGCGATGAGCCGCTGCCGTGGGACCTGCCACTGCCGAGGCTGGTACTGCAGCCGCTGGTGGAAAACGCAGTCCTGCATGGTGTTTCGCGGCTGCCCGAGGGCGGCACCATCGAATTGCAGCTGGTGCGCGAGGGCAACGAGCTGCAGATCCGCGTGCGCAATCCCGCGCCCGATCCGCAGGCGCCGGGGTTGGCGCTGGCGCGTGGTGCCGGCCATGCCCAGCACAGCATCGCTCATCGGCTGGCCTGGCGCTTCGGCGCCGCCGCGCGGATGACGGCTGGCTGGAGCGAGGGCTACTATGCCTGCCAGGTGACAGTGCCGATCCAGTGAGGGGACGACCGTGAGGGTAGTCATCGCCGATGACGAACCGCTGGCGCGGGAACGCCTGCGCAGCCTGCTGGCGGCGCAGGACGGGGTGGACGTGGTGGCCGAGGCCGGCAACGGCGAGCAGGCCCTGCATGCGTGCGCGGAGCTGCAGCCGGACCTGGTCCTGCTGGATATCGCCATGCCCGGGCTGGACGGCCTGGAAGCCGCCCGCCACCTGGCCAGCTTCGAGCCGCGCCCGGCGGTGGTGTTCTGCACGGCTTATGACGCGCATGCGCTGTCGGCGTTCGAGGCGGCGGCCATCGATTACCTGATGAAGCCGGTCCGCGCCGAACGCCTTGCCGCAGCGATCGCACGTGCACGCACGTTCCTGGCCGGCCGCGACGGCCAGCCGCAGGACAGCGGCGGGCAGCAGGCCCGCAGCATGCTGTGCGCACGCCTGCGTGGCAGCCTGCGGCTGATCCCGCTGGACGACATCCACTACCTGCAGGCGGAAGAGAAGTACGTGGTGGTGCACCATGCGCGCGGCGAGGACCTGATCGAGGAGTCGCTGAAGTCGCTGGAGGAAGAGTTCGCCAGCCGCTTCATCCGCATCCACCGCAACTGCCTGGTGGCGCGCCACGAGCTGGTGGAGCTGCGTCGAGGCTCGAGTGGTCAAGTGCAGGCGGTGCTGCGGCATGGCAAGCAGCCGCTGGAAGTCAGCCGCCGCTGCGTGGCGACGCTGAAGCAGGAACTGCGGCATCTGTGAGTGGTCCGCGCGGCCTGCGACCGCGACTGCTTACGAGCAACGTCTGAAGCAACAGCAACAGCAACAGCAGATTGTCGGCTCTGTGTTGTTGCGTGTTGGGTGAGGCGGGAAGGGCGGGCGCTGTC
>NZ_JAPTFQ010000121.1:0-8513 GCF_030985535.1 Stenotrophomonas sp. Sm2128 | reverse complement strand
GGTCAGATCCGTTTCCTCCGGGAAACGGATCTGACCCCTTCCATGTTCATGGAGGCCCATGAAATGCATCCACGCATGGCGTGGATCTACGCAAGCATGACGCCTGGGCGGCCCGGACTCAGCCGTTGGCCATCCACTTCAGGATCAGGCCAGTGACATAGGCCAGCCCGGTGCCGGTGGCGTAGCCCACCGTGCCCAGCAGCACGCCCACCGGAGCCAGCGTCGGATGGAACGCTGCGGCCACCACGGGGGCCGAAGCGGCTGCGCCGATGTTGCCCTGCGAACCGATCGCGAAGAAGAACAGCGGCGCGCGCAGCAGCTTGGCCACCACCCACAGCACCAGCACATGCGTGGCCATCCAGATCGCGCCGAGCAGGAACAGCCACGGCCGGTCCAGCAGCGACAGCAGGTTCATCTGCATGCCGATGCAGGCGATCAGGAAGTACAGGAACACCGTGCCCAGCCGCGAAGCGCCTGCGGCTTCCAGCCGGCGCGCACGAGTGAAGCTCAGGCCCAGGCCCATCGCTGTCGACAGCAGGATCACCCACACGAACTGGCTGTCCAGGCTGAACTGGCTGGCCCAGCTGACATTGGTCTTGAACCAGCCCGCCAGCGGCGCGGCGATGGCATGGGCCAGGCCGACGCCGCCCAGTGCCACGCCGACGATCACCATCAGGTCGGTCATGCTGGGAATGCGCGCGTTCTGCGCCTCGTAGGCACTGATGCGCGCCTTCATCTCGTCGATGGCACGGGTATCGGCACCGTTGCGGGTATCGATCTGCTGCGCGCGGTTGGCCAGGAACAGCAGGATGGCCATCCACAGGCTGGCGCAGGCCACGTCGACCACCGCGAACTGGCCGAAGGTGGTGGCATCGGTGCCGAACACTTCGCGCATGGCAACCATGTTGGCGCCGCCGCCGATCCAGCTGCCGGCCAGCGCCGCCATGCCGGCCCAGGTATCACCGGCCACGGTTTCGGGGTGGATCAACTTCATCAGCTGGAACGAGACGATGGCGCCGAGCATGATGCCGGCGGTACCGGCGCAGAACACGATCAGCAGTTTCGGGCCGAGCTTGGCAATACCCTTGAGGTCGATCGACAGGGTCAGCAGGACCAGCGCGGCCGGCAGCAGCACGTCACGCGCGACCGGGTTGTACAGCGAGGTGTTGTGGCCGTCGATGACACCGGCGGTGTTGTAGATGGCGGGGACGAAGTAGCACAGCAGCAGCGCCGGCACCCAGGCGAAGATCTTCTTCAATAACGGGGTCGGGCCACTGGCAGCCCAGAAGATCAGGGCCAGGGTGGCGGCAATCAGGCCCAGGCCAACGATGTCGTTGCTGATCAGGGCAGTAGCGGGTTCGGTCGGCATGGGATCCTCTGTCGATCGAAAGAGCGGGAAAAAAAAGCGCCGCATGAAGCGGCGCACCCCGAGATTAACATTGTCTTCACGCCGGGTCATGCTGCAGTGCCGGCTGCCCTTTCCCGGAGCCACTCCCATGCAGCTCGGCGCCTTCTCCGTCAGCCTCTCGGTCAGGGACCTGGCGGCCTCCCGCAGCTTCTACGAAGCACTGGGCTTCTCGGTGACCGGTGGCGAGCCGGCGCAGAACTGGCTGGTGATGCGCAACAACGGCGTTGTCATCGGCCTGTTCCAGGGCATGTTCGAGGGCAACCTGCTCACCTTCAACCCGGGCTGGGACCAGCACAAGCAGGAACTGACCCACTTCCAGGATGTGCGTGAACTGCAGGCGGAACTGGATGCGAAGGGCATTGAACTGGCGGTGCGTACCGACCCTCATGGGCGGGGCACCGGCTACCTTCAGTTGGCCGATCCCGACGGCAATGTGATCCTGATCGACCAGCATGTGGCGCGGCCGAACGGCCGCTAATGCGAACGGACATTGCGTGGGCAGGCGTCGACCTTGGTCGACGGGCAGCATGCCAACCAAGGTTGGCATCTACCAGGACGGCCGGTTCAGGCCGGACGTGAAGCGCTGAAATCGAGCGTGGCGCGCGTGCCACGCGGCTCGCAGGGCTGCAGCTGCAGGGTCCAGCCAAGGTGCTCGCAGAGCCTGGCGATCAGGTCCAGGCCGATGCCGCCGCCACGGTCGGCGCGCTCGCCACGGGCCATCCGCGCGTGGATCGCCGCAATCTCCTCCGGGCTCATGCCATGCCCCGGGTCCTGCAGGGTCAGCACCGCCGACGAGCTCAGGCGCAACTCAATGTGGCCACGCCCACTGTTCTCGATGGCATTGCGCAGCAGGTTGCCGATCGCGGCCTGCACGACAGCCAGCGGCGCGACAATATCCACCGGGGCCGCCTGGATGCCGATGCTCAGGTCCTTGTCACCGAGCAGGTGGCGATGGTCGTCGACGATTTCCGGCAGCAGCTGGTCCAGGGCGATGCGCTCGGCGCGTGCGGCCAGGCGCGCCGGGTCACGCGCCAGCACCAGCAGCAGTTCGATCAGCTGCTCCACGCTCTGCGCGGTGCGCAGCACGCGTTGCATCTGCTGGCGCGCGCGCTCGGGCAGGCCCGGCTGTTCCAGTGCCAGCTCTGCGGCACCGGTCATCACCGCAATCGGCGTACGCAGCTCGTGGCTGGCGGTGCTGATGAACACCCGCTCGCGTTCGACAAACTGCTCGTTGCGGTCCAGATAGTCGTTCAGTGCATCGGCAATGGTGTGCAGCTCGGAGCTGCCGCGCGGGTCGACCTCGATGCGCTGGCCCTGGACGCCCGGCCGCAGCGCGGCGATGTGCTGCGCCAGCAGGCTCAACGGGCGCACCATGCGTTCCATGCCGAACGACGCCATCAGCACGGTGACGAAGATCATGATCACCCCGGCCAGCATCACCCAGCGCGTGGCGAACTGTTCCAGGTCATGGAAGTCGGAAATGTCCAGCGCCAGCGCCACCCGCCCCATCGAGCCGGTGTCACGCACCATCACCGCAGTCTGCCGCCCCTTGATCGGCACCCCGTCATGCAGCCCCGGGTGCAGCATGCGCACGCTTTCCGGCATGTTGCCTTCATCGAAGCGGAACAGGCTGAGCGTGTCAGAGTCCTGCCAGCGATAGTGCGGCTCGTGCTCGGTGTGCTCGACGATGCTGTCCAGTTCGGAATTGAGCAGCGCGCGCCAGGCAGCGTGCTCCGCATGTTCATGCACGTAGTTGCCGACGCTGAACACCGCGATCGACAGCAGCGCCAGATAGCCCAGCAACCACCACACCACGCGCCGGTACAACGGCCCCGGCTTACTCGCCTTCATCATCATCCTTGCCGGCATCGCTGGGCGTGGTCACGGCCAAGCGGTAACCCACCCGCGGCAGGGTATGGATCAGTTTCTCGGCGAACGGTCCGTCCACACTGCGGCGCAGCTCGTAGACATGCGAACGCAGCAGGTCGCCATCCGGCGGTTCGTCGCCCCACAGAGCGAATTCCAGCTGCTGGCGGGTCACCGCGCCGGGGCTGGCTCGCATGAGCACTTCCAGCAGCTTGCGGCAGGCCGGGTACAGGTGCAGCACCTGGGTGCCGCGCTGGGCTTCCAGGGTGGCCAGATCCAGCACCAGATCGCCCACCTGCAGGCGCTTGCGCGGGTTGCGGCCCTGCGCACGCAGCAGCAGCGCTTCCAGCCGCACCTCCAGCTCCGGGAGTGCGAACGGCTTGGTCAGGTAGTCGTCGGCGCCGGCGCGGAACCCGGCAATCTTGTCCGGCAGCTCGTCACGCGCGGTCAGCATGATCACCGGCACTTCCGATGCATGCTCGGCGCGCAGCCGGCGCAGCACCTCCGGGCCCTCCATGCGCGGCAGCATCCAGTCCAGGATGACGGCGTCATACGGATGGCTCCCGGCCAGGTGCAGTCCGGTGATGCCATCCGGCGCCACGTCGAGCACGTGCCCGCGCGACTCGAAATAGTCGAACAGGTTGGCCACCAGCTGGCGGTTGTCCTCGATCACCAACAGACGCATGCACGAAACATCCACGGAAGTTCGTACCATGGTAGCGCCGCACATGTCGGAATGCGGTCGCCCCGGCGCCGCTCTGACGCTTTTCCCACCCCTGCCACCTCAGAATGGCCGTTTTGCTCCCGGAGCCTGCCGTGCCCGTAGCCCTGCCCCGCCGTTGGCGCCTGCCCCTGTTGTGGCTGCTGATCATTGCTGCGCTGGCAGCGGGGATCGGCCTTCGGCAGCCGCAGCCGCCGGACGAGCCGCGCTTCGTGCTGGCGGCCCGGACCATGGTCGAGAGCGGGCAATGGCTGCTGCCGCACCGTGGCGTGGAACTGTATGCGGAGAAGCCACCCGTCTTCATGTGGCTGCAGGCCGCCGCCTACGAGATCGTCGGCAGCTGGCAGTGGTCCTTCCTGCTGCCGTCGTTGCTGGGCGCCCTGCTCAGCCTGTGGGTGGTGTCGGACCTGGCGCGGCGGCTGTGGTCGCCACGACATTCCATCTACGCCCTCGCTGCACTGTTCTGCACCCTGCAGTTCGGGCTGATGGCCAAGCGCGCGCAGATCGACATGGTGCTGGTGGGCATGACCACCGTGGCCCTCTGGGGCCTGATGCGTCATCTGTGTGAACGCCGCAACCTGCCTGCCCTGTGGCTGGCCGGCTTCGCCGCAGGCGTCGGCACGGTGACCAAGGGCGTGGGTTTCCTGCCGCTGCTGATGGTGCTGCCCTGGTTCGGCTGGTGGCTGTACCAGCGCCGCCGCGGACGCACGGTGGAGGGTCCGCATCCGGCGACCCTGCTGTGGCTGATCCCGGCCTTCCTGCTGGGTGTCGGGGTGTGGCTGGCGCCGCTGGGCTGGGCCCTGCTGCACACGCCCAGTGCCGAACTGCAGGCTTATGCGCACGAGCTGCTGTTCAAGCAGACCGGCACCCGTTATGCCAATGCGTGGCACCACCGGCAGCCCGCCTGGTATTACCTGCAGGTGATCCTTACCCTGTGGCTGCCGGGCAGCCTGCTGCTGCCGATCCTGTTCAAGCCCTGGTGGCGCCGTATCCGCCGTGGCGACCGCCGCCAGTGGCTGCTGCTGGGCTGGGCCGTGCTGGTGCTGGTGTTCTTCAGCGCCAGCCCGGGCAAGCGCGAGGTGTACCTGCTGCCGATGTTGCCGGCGATGGCGCTGGCCGTAGCCCCGCTGCTGCCCGGCCTGCTGCGCCGCCTGTGCGTTCGCCGCTACCTGTTCGGCTACAGCGTGGTGCTGATGCTGGCCACTGGCACGCTGGGCGTGATGCTGCTGACCGAACACGCTTGGGCGGTGGCCCAGCTGGAACGCCGCGCCATGCCCGATACCCTGCTGCCGGTGCTGGGCGATGGCCTGCTGACCTTCGCCATCGCGCTAGCCACGCTGATCGTGTGGTTGCGGGTGCGCCGCGCGGCGACGCTGGTGCTGCTGACCCACGGCATGCTGTGGATGCTCTACGGCCTGGTACTGATCCCGGCGCTGGATCCCTATGCATCGGCGTCAGCGCTGATGCGCCGGGTCGGCGCGCGGATCGGACCGGACGCCGAACTGGCGCTGGTGGCCTGGCGCGAGCAGAACCTGCTGCAGGCCGACCGCCCGGTACGCGAATTCGGCTTCAAGCGGCCCTGGGCAGAGCAATGGCATGACGCCGGCCCTTGGCTCGCTGAGGCGCCGGACAAGCGCTGGCTGCTGGTGCTGGACGATGCGATGAGCCCCTGCGTGGATCCGGCCAAAGTGATCGACATCGGTGTTGCCAACAGGAATCGTTGGCAACTGCTTCCCGGTACCGCATGGAACCCGGAGTGCCACGCCGAGCGGACAGGATCGACCGCCGAAGAAGACTGAACGTTGACACGTGCCGGACGAACATTAACCCGGCACGAACGAGCATCCGACCCTTCTCCGACATCCAGGTGACGAGCATGACTGCGGATTCCCGAACCGCCCCTTCCCAGCATGCCCGTCCGTCCCCTTGATTCGGTAGCGCCGCTTGCGACATCACCACTGGCGTCTCGATTTGCCGTAACTCACCTCTGGCTGCCTGTCGCAATTGGTCTGCCGTTGTTTACGCTGCTGATGGGCTTCGGCGGCGATCAATGGGTGGCCGATCACCTGTTCCGTCTTGAAGGCAGCCACTGGGCGCTGCAGGACGCCTGGATCACCCGCAGCGTCGTGCACAAGGCCGGCAAATGGTTGAGCACGGCGGCGGCGCTGGTCGTGATCCTGCTGTGCTTCCACCACTGGCGTAGGGGTCGCGATCGCACCCTGCAATGGGCGCTGCTTTATGTCGTAATTGCCATGGCACTGGGCACCGGCGTGATCTCCCTGCTGAAGTCGCTGGTGCCGATGGAATGCCCGTGGGACCTGCTGCGCTACGGTGGCCACCAGCCTTTCATCGGTCTGTTCACCCTGCGCCCGGAAGGCATGCCGGCACAGGCCTGCTTCCCGGCAGGCCACGCCAGCGCAGGCTATGCGTGGCTCTGCCTGTACTTCTTCGCGTTGCTGTGGCGGCCGTCCTGGCGGTGGACCGGGCTCTGGATCGGCCTCGGCACCGGCCTGGTGTTCGGGATCAGCCAGCAGTTGCGGGGCGCCCATTTCCTTTCGCATGACATTGCCACCGCGTTGATATGTTGGCTGCTTTCGTTGGGCCTGTATGTTCTGATCCACCGTCAGCTGGACCGTCCCCACCGCCAGGAGGCAAACGCATGAGTGCATCGGTCCAACGCCCCGCCCGCCTCCCCGCCCTTGCGGGTCTTCGCAACTGGCGGCCGCAGCTCTCCACGGAAGCACTGATCGCGCTGACCAGCCTGTTCTTCGCGGTGGCCGGCAACGGCCTGTTCTGGCACAGCGCGATGGCGAGCCATCCAGGCAGCCTGCGTTACGCGCTTTCGCTGCTGCTGTTGCTGCTGGGTGCGCACGGCGTGCTGCTGGGCATCCTGGTCTGGCGCTGGAATGCCAAAGTGGTAATCAGCCTGTTGCTGCTGGTGACGGCGTTCGCAGCGCACTACATGAGCCGGTACCACATCTATCTGGATGCGGACATGCTGCGCAACGTGCTGGCGACCGACCCCAAGGAGAGCCGCGAGCTGATGACCGTATCGCTGCTGTGGCCGCTGCTGCTGCTGGCCGTGCTGCCGATGGTGGTGCTGTGGCGCGTGCAGCTGCGCCGACGCAGTTGGGGCCGCAGCCTGCTGTGGCGACTCGGCTTCCTGGTCGTGGCGGCGGCGACCGCAGTTGGCGGTGCGCTGATCTCGTTCCAGGATGTCTCGGCGCTGATGCGCAACCAGCGCGAAGTACGCTATCTCGCCACCCCGGCCAACGTGCTGCTCGGTATGCCGCGCGCGCTGCGTGGCGACAACCCGGTGCAGCGCGCGCCGAAGCTGCCGATCGGCACCGACGCCAAGGCCACGCCACGCGCCCCGGCCAGCAAGCCGCGCCTGCTGGTGATCGTCATGGGCGAAACCGTGCGCGCGCAGAACTGGGGGCTCAACGGTGGCCGCAACACCACCCCGGAGTTGGCCCAGGCACCGGTGATCAACTTCCCCGACATGCACTCCTGCGGCACCAGCACCGAAGTATCGCTGCCGTGCCTGTTCTCGCCGTGGGGACGCCACGACTACGATGAAAAGAAGATCCGTGCACACCAGTCGCTGCTGCACGTGCTGAACCGCGCCGGCATCGCGCCGTTGTGGCGTGACAACCAGTCCGGCTGCAAGGGCGTCTGCGAAGGGCTGGAGTTCCAGTCGCTGTCCGATGCGACCACGCCGGGGCTGTGCGCCGATGGCCGCTGCATGGACGAGATCCTGCTGCAGGACCTGGCCGCCCAGGTGCGTGCCAAGCCCGGCGACCGCGTGGTGGTGCTGCACCAGCTGGGCAACCACGGCCCGGCCTACTTCGAGCGTTACCCGGCAGCCTTCGCGCGCTTCAAGCCAACCTGCGACACCCGTGACATCGGCCGTTGCTCTCGCGAAGAGATCACCAACAGCTATGACAACGCGGTGTTGTACACCGATCATTTCCTGAGCAAGACCATCGGCACCCTGCAGGGCATGCAGGATTACGACACGGCGATGATCTACCTGTCCGACCATGGTGAATCGCTGGGCGAGAAGGGCCTGTTCCTGCATGGCGTGCCGTATGCGATCGCTCCGGCCGAGCAGACCCGCGTACCGATGACGATGTGGTTCTCGCCGGGCTTTGCCAGCAGCCGTGGGTTGGACCTGCAGTGCGTGCGCAAGCGTTCGGCGGCCTATACCGACCACGACAACCTGTTCCCGTCGGTGCTGGGCCTGATGCAGGTGAAGACCTCGCTGTATGAGCGCGATCGCGACCTGTTCGCCAACTGCGAAGGTTGAGGGTTGTTCGGCAGGGCTTGCAGCCCTGCACCCGCGGTAGTGCCGGCCGCTGGCCGGCAGCCTCGACAGCAACAGCAACAGCAACAGCAACAGCAACAGCAACAGCAAAAGCAAAAGCTGGCATTCCGTGGATTGGCGGGGTGGGTCCGGTTGCGGGGGACGCTGCAAGTACGTCCATGTAAGCTCGGTCGCCGCATCCATGCGGCTCA
>NZ_JAPTFQ010000120.1:0-8557 GCF_030985535.1 Stenotrophomonas sp. Sm2128 | reverse complement strand
CCTTGGGGGCTTGGCCGCGGCATCCATGCCGCGGACACCCCCGCAACCGGACCCCCCCCGCCTTCGACAGCTTCCCGGTGCTGTTGGTAGGTGTCGACCTTGGTCGACACGCATGGAAAACACGAAGGGGTCAGATCCCTTTCCCGGCGGGAAAGGGCTCTGACCCCATCGGTGTGTTGCTTGAGCCTGTTACCAGTTCGGGTCTTCGGCCGGCGCGGCAGCGGGCTTGGGCTTCGGCTTGGCGGCCGGGCGTGCGGCAGCTGCGGGAGCGGCCGAGGCAGTCGCGCCTGCGGCGGCGGCAGCCGGCTTGCTGCCCAGCTTCTGGCGCAGCTCGATCTGGCCCGGACGGAAACCGCCGCGCATCGCGTCGACGCCGTCTTCGATGGTGCCGTACGAGGTCTGTGCAGCGACGCGGTCGATGCGGATGGTGCAGCACGGGTGTTCGCTGCGGCCCAGCGAGCGGCCGGTCTGCGGGTCCTTCAGTTCTTCGCCCAGGCGCACGGCCTGCCAGCGCTGGCCGGCCTGCACGGTGTCACCGCCCTGGCTCAGCACCACCTGGTCACCGTCCACCGAGACCACCGACACCGGAAACAGCGTGGTGACGATGCTGGTGCCGATCTGGCCCGACAGCGATTCCATCATCGCCGCGGCCATGTTGCGGCCGTTGACCACGCGCGGCAGGGTGCTGGGGCCGGTCGAGGCCAGCTGGTGGTCGAAGCTGTCGGACATCACCACCTGGCCGGTGGTGGCGTTGATCAGGCGCAGGGTGATGCGGCCGCCACCGGAGTACGAGGTCACCTGGCGGTCGGACATGCGCAGGTTGCGCACGCTGCGCGGGTACTCGAAGCGTTCGATGGTCGGTATCAGGATCAGATCGGTCGCCAGCTGCTGGCCCACGCGCGCGGTGTCCTGCAGGCGCACGTTGCCGCTGTTGATGTGGTCGATCTCGGCCTGCAGTTCGTCGCCGAACTCGCGGTCCAGCACGATGAAGCGCTGGGTCTGGGTCAGCGTGTCGGACAGGCGCGCACGGATCGCGTCGGCCACTTCATCGGCATCCACGCGGCCATCGCCTACGGCGTAGCTGCCGGCCTTGGTGCGCGGCAGTGCAACCACGATCTTCGGCTTGCCCTGCTCGTCCGGTGCGCGGTACTGGGCGATCTGTGCACGCACGCGCACCTTCCAGTAGCTGCGCATGCTGCGGTGGGTCACGTCGGAATCGAACGAGCTTGCACCACGCTTGGCATCGACGCTGACCTTCTCGTCGTAGCTTTCCCTGACGCTGGCCGAGGCCGAACCGCTCTTGGCCGAGGCTTCGCCGGACGCAGTGGCCGACGCCGAGCCCTTGAAGCTCCAGCCTTCATCGCTGGCGCGCACGCGGGCGATGGTTTCCTCGTCCAGCTGCCGCACTTCATCCTGCGACAGGATTTCATAGCCCAGCACCGCGCCCTGCGAGCCGGCGATCATCTGCTGGGTGAACGCGTCGGCGCGGATATCGCCGACGTGTTCGCCATCCACATCCACATGCAGGCCTGCGCGCAGGCCCTGCATCTGGCTGGCCACGCGTACGCCGTTGACCTGCGCCACGGCCGACTGCAGCGCCGCCAGCACCGCCAGTTCCGGGGTGCTGCCGATGCCGTCGGCTTCGCGCGCGACCTGGGTGGTGCCGCCGAAATCCGGCGTGCCACGCAGGGGCGCTGCTTCCACTGGCGCATTGCTGGCCAGTGCACTGGTTGCCTTGTCCTTGGCGGGCGCGGCGGCCGGGGTGTCCTGCTTGCCGCAGGCTGCAAGCAGCGCGGCGGCCAGGCCCAGGCCGATCAAACGGGTTGTCATACGCATGGAGATTCGCCTCGGATCAGATCGAGTCGAGCATCGAGTCGGCGTTGGACGGCACCTTCACCTTGCTCTTCCTGGCGAAGGTCACGGCCGACTTGGTCGAACCGTACAAGCCCTGGATGAAGCCCGGCGATTCCTTGGCCACCCATGCGCCCGCTGCCAGCTTGCGGCCAACGGTGGCCAGCTGGGTCGCGCCCAGGTTCTTCATGCCGGCGGTGAAGCTGCTGGCTTCGCCGCCCAGCTTCTGTGCTTCGGCTGCCGACGCCAGCAGCGAGACCAGGCCTTCGGCGTAGTGCTGCTTGGATTCAGCGTTCAGTTCCGGCTGAGCGGCCTGGCGCTCGTTGATCGCGGCCTGCGCAGCTTCGCTGACCGACACCGACTTCTTCATCGCATCGACGCTGACCGAACCCGACGACAGCGCCTGGCGCTCGGCTTCCAGCAGCTGCACCTGCTCGGCCAGGCCGAAGGCACGGGCGAACGAGGTCTGTGCCTGCAGCGAGTGCGACTGCGAGCTGACGAAACGACGCACCAGCGCTTCCTGCGCGGCTTCGTCCGGAGCGGCGGCGCTGGAGGCGCTGCTGCTGGAGGTGCCGGTGGCGGCACCGGCCAGGTCCTTCAGCTTGCCCAGGCCCGCGTGGGCCGGCATCGACAGGGTGGCGGCAGCGATGGCCACGACAAGAGCGGTATTGCGGATCATATGAGTGTCCTTTGGGAGAGACGGCCGCGAAGCGGCACGTGGGAATCGGCAACCCCAGCGCGATGCCGAGCGAGCTCGGCACCCACCGGGTGGCGGATCAGCGGACTGCCTTGACGTTCAGTTCGTTGATCATCTGCTGGGCGGCCTTCTCGGCAGCCAGCTGCAGGGCATTGGTACGGGCCACGGTTTCATTCGGGCCGGTGCCGGAGAACTGCACCGGGCCCACCGACGACACGGTGCGCGGGAAACGACCGGTCACGTCCAGCACCTTGCCGGTGACCGTGACGAACACGCGGGTGTTGCCGCTGGCCGGATCGCGGTCGCGCATGCCGACGTCGAGGGTACCGAC
Source organism: Stenotrophomonas sp. Sm2128 (assembly GCF_030985535.1). Classification (NCBI taxonomy): domain Bacteria; kingdom Pseudomonadati; phylum Pseudomonadota; class Gammaproteobacteria; order Lysobacterales; family Lysobacteraceae; genus Stenotrophomonas; species Stenotrophomonas sp. Sm2128. Next base: position 5,678 of record NZ_JAPTFQ010000120.1, on the reverse strand, counting down.
GGCGATGTAAGGTATGTTGGCCGCACGGATGCCGTTGGCGGTATCGCGCAGGGTGGCGGCAGACAGGTCGTTGCCGGTGCTGAAGTCCTTGCGGATGCGCTCGATGCTCAGCAGGCCGCGCGATTCGCCTTCCACGTACTCGGCTTCAACCACTTCGTAGCCGGCGGCGCTGAAGGCACCGGTCATCGCGGTGTTCACTTCAGCGGCGTTGGCCACCTTCCAGCTGATGTTGTCGCTGCGCTGGGTGGTGCTGCCACCGCTGGTGACCGACACCGAACCGTTCTGGTTGATGCTGCCGTTGGTGCTGACCGAGTTGCCGCGGAAGCTGTCGCCTTCACGGGTGTTCTCGCTGTAGCTGCTGCTGGCGTCGACGCGGCGGTATTCCTTGTCCTGGAACGACTGCACGGTGTCCTGCGAGCGTGCCATGAACAGGAAGGTCAGCAGCGAACGCTGCGCGGCGGTGGCACCGGCCACGGCCGAACCTGCATCCAGCTTGGTCTGCAGCAGCGTGGTGTTGATCTCGGCGCGGACGGTGACGGTGTAGGTCTTGGCCTTCTTGTCTTCGGTGTCCGACAGCGGCACGGCGCTGAGCACATAACGGTCGATCTCGCCGATGAACTCGGCGCGGCGGGCTTCGAACAGGCGCAGCTTGGCCGCACCGGTTTCAGCGATGTACGCCTCCAGTGCATTGACCTTGGCCTTGTTCAGGGCCTGGGCGCGGGTGTCGGCGCTCAGGCGCAGGCCGTAGCTGGCCGAACCGGTACCGCGCGAACTCGCGGTCTGCGCGGCGACCGGCGAGGCCACCACCAGCGCGATGAGGATGAGCAGGATGGTACGCATCAACGACATGACTTGATCAACTCCTGGAGGGCTTGGGTCTGCTGCTGCAACGGGCGGCCGCCCGGCTTCTGTTCGTCCAGCCATGCGCGCGAATCGGCACGCTTGGCGGCGGCGCCGGCGAAGGCATCGAAGCCGGCCAGCAGGGTTTCGTAGCTGGCCGACCACTGGTCGACCTGCCACTGCGTCACCGGCACCACCTTGGTGGCGCCCTTGCGCAGCGGCTGTTCGAAATAGACCTTGCCGGAGAACGGTTCGGTCACTTTGGCGGTGAAGAATGCGCCGAACAGCATCGTCTTCATCGCCGGGGTTTCATTGATGACGCCATTCTTCAGCGCATCGACCTGCACAGTGATGACGTAGTCCGGCTCGGGGATCTTCAGCTGGTAGACCTTGCCGTCGGCAAAGCGGGCGGCCATCGCACCACCGATCGCCTGGCCCGAGGCCGGCGGCAGCAGGCCGACGCCGGTATTGGACGACAGCGTCTTGGACAGTTCATGGGCCAGCGTGGCGCGCAGCGGGGTTTCCCACTTCGGGTCGGGCAGCTTGGCGCGGACCGCGTCGGACAGGGTTACGCCACCGACCTGCAGGCGACGCACGGCGGCATCGGGCAGCTTGGCCTGGGCGAGACTGGCGGCCAGCACCTGCGACAGGCTGGTATCGGCGCTGCCGTACAGCAGATCGGCGACGATCGCGTCGATATCGTCGTTGTCCGGCCGGTAATCCTGCACGTCGATGCGCTGCAGGGTCAGCGGATAGGACGCGATCACCTGGCGCTCGCGGAAATCGAAGAACAGTGCCTGCAGGGCCACTTCCACCAGCACTTTGTACTGGTTGCCGATCGGCTCGACCGAGACCAGTTCGCGGTCCAGTGCGGCGGCCAGCACCGTCGCGCTGGTGGTGCCGTCGAGCATCGCCACCGGCTGGTCGATCAGCTCCAGGTTCGCCGGCGGCCGGCGCTTGAGCGCCTGCGCCAGGGTCTGGTTCAGCGGGATCAGGCCGCGCTTTTCCAGCACGGCATGCGCATGCGGCGTGGTCGCCTGCACGGCAGCGGCATCCGCGGTATAGGCAAAACCGGCCCAGTAGGCCTGCTGCGATTTGTCAGCCGCCTGCGCAGCCATCGGCCACACGGCCAGGCACAGGGCACAGGCAAGCAGGCGCGCAAAAGCGCGCGATGCGCTCTTCGTCCTTGAATACATCCAACCGCTCCTCGGTCAATACGCACGGAATGCGGACGCTGATGCGTCCGCTGGGCGCGAAACATAGCCGCTCAGGCGCCTGCCGACAAGTGCTGCGTTCGTCGCAGTCACTCCTGGGGCGGCAGTCCGGCCCGTTGGCGCAGCAGGCCCCGCTCCGCCTGGTTCTGGCTGAGTCTGGCGGCTTCGGCAAAAGCCTGACGTGCGTCGAGGTCGCGCCCCAGCGCCTGTAGTATCTCCGCGCGGACGACCTCCAGAGGGGCATAGTCGCGCAGGCGTGCATCCACCAGCAGCGGCTGCAGTTGTGCCCACGCAGCGAACGCGCCCTCGCTGCGCAGCACCGCCACGACCCGATTCAAAGCGACAACCGGCGAAGGCATCACCTGCAGCAACCGGGTATAGAGCGAAGCGATACGTGGCCAGTCGGTGGCTTCAGCCCGACGCGCAGCCGCATGGCAGGCGGCGATGCGCGCCTGCAGTACATAGGGATCATCAGCACCACCGGCGGCCAGCGCGCGGGCCAGCACCTGCTGCCCGCGTTCGATCTGCAGCCAGTCCCAGCGCGCGCGGTTCTGCTGGTCCAGCAGCACCGGCGCGCCCTGCGCGTCGGTCCGTGCCGCAGCACGCGATGCCTGCAGTTCCATCAGTGCCAGCAGACCCAGCACCGGCGGCACCGGCAGCCGGTGCGCCAGGATGCGCGCGAGCCGCAGTGCCTCCTCGCACAGCGCCGGACGCATCCAGTCATCGCCGGCGCTGGCCGCGTAACCTTCATTGAAGACCAGGTAGATCGCCTCCAGCACCGAAGCCAGTCGCTCGGGCATCGCGTCCGCGCGCGGCACCTCATAGGGCACCTGCTTCTGCGCCAAGGTGCGCTTGGCGCGCACGATGCGCTGGGCGATGGTCGGCTCGGGCTGCAGGAACGCACGTGCGATCTCGACGGTGGTCAGGCCACCGAGCAGGCGCAGGGTCAGTGCCACCCGCGCATCGGCCGGCAGCACCGGATGGCAGGCCACGAACATCAACCGCAGCAGATCGTCACCCAGGTCATCCTCCAGCGCCTGGCTGTCATCCGGTGCCGGCAGCGCCGCTGGGTGCAGTTCCTCGCCCCACTGCGCATGCTGCTGCGCCACCCGCTGGTGCTGGCGCAGCACATCAATGGCACGGTTGCGCGCAGTGGTCATCAGCCAGGCTCCGGGGTTGTCCGGGATGCCCTGTTCCGGCCAGCGCTCCAGCGCGGCCAGCCAGGTGTCCTGGGCCAGCTCCTCGGCACGGCCGACATCGCCCCCGAGCAGCCGCGCCAGGCGCGCGATCAACACCGGCGATTCCATCCGCCAGAGGGTTTCCAGACGCTGCGTCAGTGCGGGATCGGGCATGCGCCGATCACAGCACGCACGCCCGGCCCGCACAAGCGCCGCAGCTCACGCTTCAACAATCGGCTTGAAGCCACCCCAGAACATGCGCCTGGTATCGAACGGCATGTCCTTCGGGCCCAGCGACGCCAGCCGCGGGTCGGCCATTACCCTGGCGTTGATGCGGTCGCGCGCCGCGCGCGAACGGAACACCACGAAGGCGACGATCACCGTTTCGCCGGGCTTTGCCTTGACCGCACGCGGGAACGAGGTGCTCTTGCCCGGTTCCACATCGTCAGCCACGCATTCCATGTACTGCAGCGCGCCATGGTCCTTCCACACCGCACCGGCCTTGCGGGCAAGGCGGCGGTAGGCCGCCACCTTGTCCTGTGGGCACGGCAGCACGTAAGCATCCACGTAAGCCATGAGGGTTCTCCCTTGCGGCGGCCGTCAGCCCGGCTCGCCGTCCATGTGTGCGATTTCCCAGAGATGGCCATCCAGGTCCTGGAAGCCGCGCTGGTACATGAAGCCGTAGTCGCGCGCCGGCTGCGGTTCGCTGGCCCCCGCCGCAAGCGCCTTGTCCACCATCACGTCCACCGCCTTGCGGCTGTCGGCCGACAGGCAGGTGATCACCTCGGTGTGGCTGTGCGCATCGGCAATCGCCTTGTTGGTGAACTGCTTGAAGAACGGCTGGGTCAGCAGCATCACGAAGATGCTCTCGCTGATGACCATGCAGGCCGCATCGTCATTGGTGAAGGTCGGGTTGAAGCTGTAGCCCAGCGCGGCGAAGAAGGCCTTGGATGCGTTGAGATCCTGCACAGGCAGGTTGACGAAGATCATCTGCGGTTGCGGTGCACTCATCGGTGAAGCTCCTTGTGGATGAAAGAGAGAGAGAGGAATCAGGGTTGCTTCATGCAGTTGACCATCCACGGCTTGCCGTAGCGGTCGATCAGCATGCCCCAGCGGTGCGCCCAGAACGTTTCAGCGATCGGCATCTGCACCTGGCCACCTTCGGCCAGCGCCGCGAACACGCGCTCGGCTTCCTCGATGCTGTCGACGTCGACATTGATGGTGGTCGAACCACCCTCGCCACCGCCGGGACCGTCGGCCGCCATCACGATGGCGCTGCCGATTTCCAGCTGGCTGTGCGCGACGTGGTCCAGGGTTTCCGGCGGCATCTCGTTGCAGCCGGGCGACCCATCGGAGGGCGGCATGTCGCGGTACTTCATTTCCGAGGTGACCTGGCCACCCAGTGCCTTGGCGTAGAACGCCATCGCCTCATGGGCCTGGCCGCTGAAGCCGAGGAAGGGAATCAGTTTCATGGCAATACTCCGTTGTGCGGTTCAGGGCAGTAGTGCCGGGTCGGGCCCGGCAGGGAGATGAATCGGGTCAACCTTCCAGCTGTGCACGCAGACGCTGTTCCTGCTGCTGTAAGTCGGGGGTGAAGGCTTCACCGAAGTCTTCGGCTGAAATCAGCGGACGCAGCTCCAGCGTGCCGCCACTGTTGAACGGCGCACGGCTGGCCCATTCAACGGCCTCCTCCAGCGAGCGCACGTCCCACAGCCAGAAGCCGGCGATCTGGTCGCCGGCGGGGCCGAACGGACCGGCCTCGACCCTGGGTGCGCCGCTGCCGAAGTGAATGCGGCGACCGCGCTGGGTGGCGTGCAGGCCTTCACCGGCGAGCATGATGCCGGCGGCCACGAGTTGCTCGTTGAAGGCGCCCATTTCGGACAGTTCCTGTTCGCTGGGCATGCGGCCGGCTTCGGAGTCGGCGTTGGCCTTCACGATCACCATCACTTTCATTGCGGTCTCCCGTGGGGACGCGTGGTGCGTGCCCTTCACTGGGTACAACGAACCAGGGGGCTGGGAATCGACACGTCTGTTGGAAATTTTTTTCTTGCGCGGAAAGCGTGCCTTCGGCGAGGGTCGGCGAACGGCGGAGCCCCTCCGTGGTGGGGTTGGGTTGGTCGCTGAAAGCTCGGGTTCATGGGTTTGGCCGGGTGGGGAGGCAGGGCAGGGGACGCTGCAAGTACGTCCATGTAAGCTCGGTCGCCGCATCCATGCGGCTCACGCCCCTGCCCTGCCTCCCCACCCGGCCTTGGACAGTTTCCTGCCTCCGGCACGCACCACGGGAAGATCAAGAAAAAAGGCAAAAGCAAAAGCAAAAACAACGGCGATTGGCTGGCGGCCTCGGCTTTGCGAGCGAAGCGACCCGCTTTTGCTCTTGTTTGTGATTTTCCGTGGTGGATCAGCTGCAGAGATCTGTCCAAGGCCGGGTGGGTAGGCGGGGCGGGGG
>NZ_JAPTFQ010000011.1:0-73176 GCF_030985535.1 Stenotrophomonas sp. Sm2128 | reverse complement strand
AACGCAGCTGCGCCGATGGTAGTGTGGCTCAAGCCATGCGAGAGTAGGTCATCGCCAGGGTTTACACCCAAAACCCCACTGCTCACGCAGCGGGGTTTTTCTTTGTGCGCAGTAAATGCGGGTCGTGCCGGCCGCTGGCCGGCAACCCGATGGCATTACATCACCCGGTAGATCCACGCCATGCGTGGATGCCCCCTGCGAGGAGCAGCGGTGCCAACCAAGGTTGGCCGCTACCAACAGCAGGCGCACACAGCGATCGTTTGCCGGCCAGCGGCCGGCACTACCAGGGGCAGGTCACGCATAAAAAGACGGCGCCCGCAGGGCGCCGTCTTGATCAGGATCGAATTGAAGGACTGGATCAGGCGGCCCGCGAGACCTCGAGGGGTTCCTGCTGGCGGAATACCGAGACTGCTTCGGTCAATGTGCCCGCCTGCGACTGCAGCTCGCGTGCTGCCGCGGTTGCTTCTTCCACCAGCGCCGCATTCTGCTGCGTGGCCTGATCCATCTGCACCACGGTCTGGTTGATCTGCTCGATACCGATCGACTGCTCCTGCGACGCTGCGGAAATCTCGCGCATCAGGTGGCTGACATCCTCCACGCCGCCGACAATTCCCTGCATGCGCTGGCCGGCATCGGCCACCAGCTGGGCACCTTCGCCCACCTGCCGGCCCGCTTCGTCGATCAGCTTCCTGATCTCCTGTGCAGCCGCCGCCGAACGCTGTGCCAGCACGCGCACCTCGCTGGCCACCACGGCAAAGCCTCGGCCCTGCTCGCCGGCGCGTGCCGCCTCCACCGCTGCGTTCAACGCCAGGATATTGGTCTGGAAGGCAATGCCGTCGATGACGCCGGTGATGTCGCCGATCCGCTTCGAGGCACCTTCGATGGCCTGCATGGTATCCACCACCCGCTGCATGGCCGTGTTGCCGTCACTGGCAGCGTTCTGCGTGGAGGCGGCCAACGCACTGGCCTCACGCGCATGGGCGGCGTTCTGGCGCACGGTGGCGGTCAGTTCCTCCATCGATGCTGCGGTCTCCTGCAGGTGCGCTGCCTGGCGCTCGCTGCGCTCGGACAACGCGCCGTTGCCGGCGGCAATCTCGCTGGCGGCGGTACTGATCGACGCCGCGCATTCCTGGATGCGGCCGACCATGCGTGCCAACTGCCCGGCCGTGGCATTGGCATCGCGCTGGATGGCAGCGAAGGCGCCGTGATACTCGCCGTGCATGCGCCGATCCAGATCGCCGTTGGCCAGTGCCGAGAGCATCTGCCGCACTTCGTTGACGGTGCTGCCGAGCGTATCGAGCAGCTGGTTGATGCCACCGGTCAGGCCATCGAGGAAGCTGGCGCCTTCAGTGGCCCGCAGGCGCTGGTCAAGGTCACCGGCCGCCGCCGCTGCGACGATGCCGGCCACGGCATTCTCCAGTGCGAGCTCATGCGTGCGGTCATGCCATTCCACGGCGAAGCCCAGGCGCACGCCCTGCGCGTCGAACACCGGTGTGACCACCTGCGCGAAGTGCACCGGGCCGATCTGCACCTTGCCGTTGTGGGCTACCTGCAGGCCGTTGAGGATCGCGCGGATGCGGTCCGGGTTGGCGTGGAAACGATGGATGCTGCTGCCGACCAGGCGCTCGGCGTCGAAATCGGGGAAGGCCTGTCGCAACGTCGCCTGCTGGTTGCGCAGCAGTGCCACCACCGAGCGGTTCACGTAGCGGATCACATGGTCGTTGTCGGCGATCATCATCGCGGTGCGCGAGGCATCCAACGCCTGGCGGATCTGTGCGTTCTCGGCATGCGCCGCCGCCTCGCGTCCACGCTGGGCCTGCACGTGGCGTGCAGTGTCGGCCAGGGCGTGGGCCAGTGAACCCGGTGCATAGGCGCTGGTGTCGGCATGTGCACCAAGATCGGCACCGGTGGCGATATCGCGTGCCAGCGCGGCAAGCCGACGCGGGCCGTGGCCAAGGGCCTCGGTCTGCTGCCGAAGGCGCAGTGCGACCTGGCCGAGGAACAGGGTCAGGCCCGCGAGCATGCCGGCCTGCAGCAGCGTCGGCCACAGCGCGGCACCGCCCTGTAGCGGTGCCAGCAGGGCGAGCGTACCGACGCCACCGGCCAGCCACACCGGAAGGCGATCGCGATGGCCCAGCAGCACGCCCAGCAGCAGGGCCATCGGCAATGCCGGTGACAGGCTGATGATCGCGCACAACACGGCCAGCTGCAGCGACAACAGCAACGCCAGACCGTTGCGGGCGACGGCCCGGCCCGCCTGGGCCCCGCCCAACCACGCGGCTGGCAGCACGGCGACGGCCGCCAACGCGGCGGCCTGCACCTGCGGGCCGCGCAGGGCCAGCGCCAGGCCAGCCAAGGCCAGTACCGCGCTGCCGATCAGCAGGCGGCGGTCAGCGCGGTGCGCGAGCTGCTGCAGGTGCGGCAGGCGGGCGGTATCGGGGGGACGGGAGGATGCAACGGACATCGGCGACTCCTGGATCAGCAGACGACAACGGCCACGCCGCGGCGCACGCAGGAGTGCGTGACCAGGGCGCGAGCCGGGAATTCGGGGAATGCGACGCGATCAGCGACGCGGAGACGGGACACCGCGGCCACATCCTGTGGGTGACGGTGCAATGGAGCAGGCATGCGGACTTCCTTGCAGAACCAGACACACGCCGCAGGCCCGACCGGACCTGCGTGCTGCGGACGCAGGGGCCCGCAACTGATGTATCGGCCGCAGACGCGCAGAGTGAAGCGCGCGGATACCTTTGCTCAGCCCGCGTTGTCGTTGCTGAAGAAGCGCAGGATCACGCCTGCGATCTGTTCCGGATCTTCCATGTGCAGGTGATGGTTGCCGGGAAACACCGCCAACCGCCCATCGTGCAGGTGCTGCAGGCGATCGCTGCGCATCGGCTCGGGGTAGTAGGACTGCGCTGGCGCGGCATAGATCACCTGCGTCGGGCAGGCGATGGCCTGCAGCAGGTTGTCGATCTGGCCTTCGCTGAGACGGATCGCAGTGGGCAGCATCAGGCGCGGATCGCTGCACCAGCGGTAGCCACCCTCGACCGGTTCCACGCCGCGCTCGACCAGCAGCCGTGCACAGTGCTCGCTGAGCTGGTTGGTCATCATCCGTGCGCGGATCGGCGCGGCGAGGTCGGGGAACACGCGCAGCTGCTTGCGTGCCAGTGCGCGCGTGGCATTCACATGCTCGCGCAGGCGATTGGCGGTTTCTTCCTCGGGGCCGCGCAGGCCGCCGAGCGCTTCGATCGCCACAAGGCGCTCGACGCGATCACTGACCGAGGCGGTGAGGCTGGCGATGCCGGCACCCATCGAATGGCCGAGCAGGTTGAAGCGGTCCCAGCCCAGTGCATCGGCGACGTCGAGCACGTGGCAGATCGCGGCGGCCGTGGTGTAGCTGGCACCGGCCGGCAGATGCGCGCTGTGGCCATGACCGGGCAGGTCGATGGCAACCAGCTGCAGCGACGACAGATGCGGCGCCAGCGGCACGAAGCTGGCCGCGTTGTCGAGCCAGCCGTGCAGGGCCAGCACGCGCGGGCCATCGCCGTGGTTGCGCAGGCCGGCGACGCGCGCGCCACCGACCTCCAGTTCAAACGGTTGCAGACTCATGCCAGCGAGGCCACGGCCAACCGCGCAAGCGCGCGTGCGTGCTCCGGTTCGGCGTTGAGGCAGGGGATGTAGCGCATCGTCGCGCCGCGCTCGGCCAGTGTTTCGGTGAACCCCAGCGCGACTTCTTCCAGCGTCTCCAGGCAGTCGGTGGCGAAGCCGGGGCACACCACGTCGATCTGCTTCACGCCGGATTCGGCCAGCGCCCACAGGCTGGGCTCGGCATACGGCTGCAGCCAGCGCTCGCGGCCGAAACGCGACTGGTAACCCATCTGCCACTCGTCCCTGCCCAGTTCCAGCGCCTTGGCGATGGCCTGTGCGCTGGCCTCGCAGCGCTGCGGATACGGATCGCCGGCATCGGCCAGGCGCTGCGGGATGCCATGGAAGGAGAACATCAGCGTTTGGCCGCGACCGTGCTGTTCCCAGTAGCGACGGATCGAGCCGGCCACGGCCTCGACCCAGCCCGGATCGACCGAATAGTCGCGCACCAGGCTGACGGTCACGCCAGGATTGCGGCGCTGCCAGGCATCGACGCGGTCTTCGACCGAGGCAGTGGTGGTGGTGGAGTACTGCGGATACAGCGGCAGCACCACGATGCGGCGCGCACCGTCGGCTGCCAGGCGGTCGAGCTCGCTGGCCAGCGCCGGTTCGCCGTAACGCATCGCATGGCGCACTGTCAGGGTCGGCAACAGGGCCTGCATGGCCTGCGCCAGCTGGCGCGTATGCACCATCAGCGGTGAGCCGTCGGGCAGCCAGACCTGGGCGTACTTGGCCGCCGAACGACTGCTGCGCAGGGGCAGGATCAGTCCGCGCAGCAGCGGCTGCCACAGCAGTGGCGGGATCGCGACCACGCGGCGGTCGGACAGGAATTCAGCCAGGTAACGGCGTACGGCGGGGGCCGTCGGCGTCTCGGGCGTGCCTAGGTTGACCGCCAGCACGGCGGTATCGGGTGCGTCGAGCATGGGCGGTATTGTCGCCGATCCGGTGTCGCGCCGGGATGCAGGGTTCGGATTGCAGGCATAGCGCGCATCAATGTGAGCAGGGAACGCTCATTGGGGATTCATGACAACGCTACTAATTTCAGTCACTTGCTATATCTTCCTATGGACTGACTTCTGGAGCCTGCCATGCGTCGCCCGATCCAAGCCCTGCTGATCGCCGCCAGCCTGCTGTCCAGCCAGGCCATGGCCGGGCCGCAGGAAGACCAGCGTGCGCGCAATGCCGTGCGCGTGCTGGCTGAAATCCAGGAAATCCCTGAACAGGGCATTCCGGATAAATTGCTGGACGAAGGCCGCGCGGTCATCGTCATTCCCGACACGATCAAGGCCGGTCTGGTCATTGGCGGTCGTCGTGGCCACGGCCTGATGTCGGTGCGCATGCCCAACGGCGCCTGGTCCAACCCGGTGTTCGTGAAGCTCACCGGCGGCAGCATCGGCTTCCAGGCCGGCGTGCAGTCCTCCGATGTGGTGCTGGTGTTCCGCAACGACCGCAGCCTGGACAACCTGGTCAACGGCAAGTTCACGCTGGGTGCCGACGCTGGCGTCGCCGCCGGTCCGGTGGGCCGCAACGCCGCCGCGGCCACCGACGGCCAGCTGAAGGCCGAGATCTGGTCCTGGTCGCGCGCCCGCGGCCTGTTTGCCGGCGTCGCGCTGGATGGCGCGGTGCTGCAGATCGACGATGCTGCCAATCTGGACGCCTACGGCAGCAACACCACGCCGCGGATGATCTTCGAAGGCCGCGCCGCCGGTTCGCCGTCGATGGATGTGGTCGCCTTCCGCGATCGCCTGGAAGAGGCCACCTACGCGGCGCGCAACAACCGCAGCGGCAACGGCGGCAGCGCGCCGCGCCCGGCTGCCGCCCCGGCAGCTGCCCCGGCGCCTGTTCAGGCAGCACCGGCTGCGCCGGCTGAGGCCACCACCGCGCCGCTGCAGAACGTGCCGCAGACCCCGCCGCCGCAGCAGCAGGGCTTCCAGCCGGTGAATGACGGCGAGATCCGTACGGAAACGCTGGGCGGAAACTGACTTTCGTCACGCGCGCCGGCTGACAGCCGGTGCGCTATGCTCGACAGCCTGATCACTAACGTAACGAGCGTCTTTATGGGCAGTTTCAGCATCTGGCATTGGTTGGTCGTGCTGGCCATCGTCCTGCTGGTGTTCGGCACCAAGCGCCTGACCAGCGGCGCCAAGGACCTCGGTTCGGCGGTCAAGGAATTCAAGAAGGGTATGCGCGACGAGGACAAGCCGAACGCGCAGCTGGGCGATGAGTCGCGCAGCCAGGACGCGTCGCGCACCGCGCAGGACGAGCACGACCGTAACGCTCGCTGATCCGGAGCGGTTGCGGTGTTCGATATCGGCTTCAGCGAACTGCTGGTGATTGCAGTGGTCGCCCTGGTGGTGCTCGGTCCCGAGCGCCTGCCCAAGGCGGCCCGCTTCGCCGGCCTGTGGGTGCGTCGCGCCCGCAATCAATGGGATTCGGTGAAACAGGAACTGGAGCGCGAACTGCAGGCCGAGGACATCAAGCGGCAGATGCAGGATGTGCGCCAGGGCATGCAGGACACCGAGAACCAGCTGCGCGCCAGCGGTGAAGCGATCCGTCGCGAAGCCCAGCAGGCGCAGCAGCAGGGCGATGACCTGGTGCAGCAAGTCCGTGCACCGGCGCCCGCGGATCTGCCGCCGCACATGAGCGCCGCGCCCGATGCCGTTGAACCAGCGCAGGACGGTGGTGCCGCCGAGACGGTTTCGGCCACGCCCGCTGAAGCTGGTACGCCGCCGCCGGCGCAGAGCCCGGAGCGCCACCCATGAGTGAACAGGATTTCGGCGAGAGCTCGCTGGTAGAACACCTGGTGGAACTGCGCGGCCGGCTGGTGCGCGCATTGCTGGGCCTGGGCGTGGTGCTGCTGGCGCTGCTGCCGTTCACCCAGAAGCTCTACAACGCGCTGGCCGAACCGCTGGTCTCGCAGCTGCCGAACGGGCAGACGATGATCGCCACCAACCCGGCCGGTGCCTTCTTCGCACCGCTGAAGCTGACCTTCTTCGTCGCGTTGTTCGTGGCGGTACCGTGGCTGCTGTACCAGCTGTGGGCGTTCGTCGCGCCCGGTCTGTATGCACGCGAGAAGCGCCTGGCGGTGCCGCTGCTGGTGTCATCGGTGCTGCTGTTCTACACCGGTTGCGCCTTTGCGTATTTCCTGGTGCTGCCGGCGGTGTTCCACTTCCTCACCACCTTCAGCCCGGACGTGATCGCAATCACACCGGATGCGAATGCCTATCTGGACTTCGTGCTGGCGATCTTCTTCGCCTTTGGTGGCAGTTTCGAACTGCCGGTGGCGATGGTGATCCTGGTGCTGCTGGGCTGGGTGACGCCGCAGCAGTTCAAGGAAGGCCGCGGCTACGCGATCGTCGGCATCTTCGTGCTGGCGGCGGTGCTGACCCCGCCGGACGTGGTATCGCAGCTGATGCTGGCGATTCCGATGTGCCTGCTGTACGAGCTGGGTATCCACGCCGCACGCTGGCTGGTGCCGTCGTCGGTAGTGAAGAAGCCCGCCGCCTGAAAGACAAAAAGGGGACGGAGGGGATTAAGTCGTTTTTGCCTTTAACGACTTAATCCCCTCCGTCCCCTTTTCTATCCACGCATGGCGTGGATCTACCTGCGTTCTGGTCAGGCGTGGAACACGTCGCTGGAGGTCGGCGTGGTCGGGATCGGCGGCGCCGCGCGGCTGCCGCGGTGCACGAACATCTGCTTCCACGCGGCGTAGACCGCGCCGACATACAGCGGCATCAGCACCGTGGTCAGCACCAGCTGGGCGATGAAGGCGGCGGCCAGCGGGCCGCCGATCAGCATCGCGATCTGGATCACGATCACGAACAGGATGTACATGCAGAACGCGGCGATCAGGCCGAGCGCGGCGAACACGATCATCGCGCCGATGTTCTCGATGCAGCCCTGCAGGCTCAGGCGCAGCGCGTGCATGCCGCTCTGCTTGTCGAACACCACCAGTGCCGGCTGGGTGAACATCGCCAGCGACAGCGCGACCGCACTCAGGAACACCAGCAGCATCCACAGCGCGATGCGCTTGGCCGGCAGGTTGGCGACCAGCGCGGCCGCGTCATCCGGCTTGATCTGCTGGCCACTGCGGCTGATCTCTTCCATCTTGGTCATGACCTCGCTGAAGGCGGTGAAGCCCTCGCGGCCGATCATCAGGAACAGCAGCGCGCCCAGCAGCAGCACCGCCAGCACCTGGATCGCCAGCGGCACCAGCAGGTGGCTGACGCGGTGGTCGCGGATCGGCTGCAGCAGGTGCGAGGCCAGGCCCGGGCGGCCTTCATCGATCTCGCCCACGGCATACAGCATGCCGCCGAACATGATCGGCGAAATGGCCAGCGTCATAAGCTGCACGGCCATGCCGGCGGCGCCGGGAATCAGCGTCGACAACAAGGTGACCACCCAGCTCACTAGCAGCCAGGTCAGGCCGATCCGGGCCAGCTGCAGCGGCGCACGCCGGTACAGGGAGAACGTATCCAGCAACCACTGGGCGCCCGCCGAAGCCGGCAGCTTGCGAATCTCTTTCATGGACATCCGGGAAGGACAGGAGGGGGCCGGGCGGCTGCCCGTGCCGCCGATTATCCCTGTTTTGCCACCGGCTGGGCTGAAGACAGCCGTGCCTGGCGGACGAAGCGCCGCAACAGCTGGCGGGCCAGCGGCGCGGCGCTGACCGCGCGCTCGATGCTGCGGGCGCAGCCGCCGTGGCGGCCGATGCAGTCGGCGCGGGCACGCACGTAGCCACGCATGTGGTGGGTGGCGAACTCCGGATGGAACTGCACGCCCCAGGCCTGGCGGCCCCAGCGGAAGGCATGGCAGCCATCCAGCGGTGAACGGGCCAGCACCTCGGCACCATCGGGCGCGCGCAGCACGGTCTGCAGATGGGTGGCATGGGCGGCAAAGTGCTGCGGCAGGCCCTGGAACAGCGGGTCCTGCGCGGCCTGCGGCTGCAGTTCCAGTTCGATCGTGCCGGACTCGCGGCCGGCCGGGTTGTAGGCCACCTCGCCACCCAGCGCATGTGCCAGCAGCTGGTGGCCGTAGCAGATGCCGAATACCGGCAGGTCGTCGTGGGCGGTCTGGCGCAGCCACGCGGCGCTGCGCTCGCTCCAGTCGGCATGGTCGGTGACGAAGGCGGCCGAGCCGGTCACCAGCACGCCGGCGAAGGCATGAGGGTCGGGCAGGGCGCCACCGTGCTCGACATCGACCACCACCGTCTCGTGTTCTTCCAGCCCGGCGGCGACGCGGATCCAGTGCGGAAAGCGCCCGTAGCGGCGCAATGACGGCACCGGTCGGCCGGTTTCAAGGATCAGGAACGGGGCTGGGTTCATCCGGGGGCGGCAGCACTGACAGGACTTCCTCGATTGTAGTCAGCCCCTGCGCCACCTTTTCAAGCCCGGCCTGGCGCAGGGTTCGCAGCCCTTCAGCCCGCGCGGCACGGGTGAAACCGGCCAGGTCCATGTCGGCGCGGATCTGCCCGCGCAGCCGCGAACCCAATGGCAGCAACTCATACAGGCCGATGCGGCCGAGGAATCCGGTGCGCCGGCATTCCAGGCAACCGACCGGCCGACAGGGCGTGGCGGCATCTGGATATGCAGCATGGCTATCAGCCAGCACCGCCCAATCGGCCGCGCCGAGGCTGTGCGGCTGCTTGCAGTGCGGGCACAGCGTGCGCACCAGGCGCTGGGCGAGGATGCCGTTGAGGGTGCTGGCCAGCAGGTAATGCGGCACGCCCAGGTCGAGCAGGCGGGTGACCGCCGAGGGCGCGTCGTTGGTATGCAGGGTGGACAGCACCAGGTGGCCGGTCAGCGAGGCCTGCACCGCCATCTGTGCGGTCTCCAGGTCGCGGATCTCGCCGATCATGATGATGTCCGGGTCCTGCCGCAGCAGGGTGCGCACGCCGCTGGCGAAGTCCAGGTCGATGTTGGCCTGCACCTGCATCTGGTTGAACTCGGGCGCGATCATCTCGATCGGATCCTCCACCGTGCACACGTTCACGTCCGGCGTGGCCAGCCGCTTCAGCGTGGAATACAGGGTGGTGGTCTTGCCCGAGCCGGTCGGGCCGGTGACCAGCACGATGCCGTGCGGGCGCTCGACCAGCGCATTCCAGCCGGCGGCCTCCTGCGGGCTGAAACCGAGCTGGTCGATGCTCTTGAACGCGGCATCCGGGTCGAAGATGCGCATCACGCACTTCTCGCCGAAGGCGGTGGGCATGGTCGACAGGCGCATCTCGACCTCGCGGCCACCCGGCGAGCGGGTCTTGATGCGGCCATCCTGCGGGCGCCGGCGCTCGGCCAGGTCCATGCGGCCCAGCACCTTGATGCGGCTGACCACGGCGGTCATCACCGCCGGCGGTACTTCGAACACCTTGTGCAGCACGCCGTCGATGCGGAAGCGCATGCGCCCCATCTCGCGGCGCGGCTCCAGGTGGATGTCCGAGGCGCGCTGTTCGTAGGCGTACTGCAGCAGCCAGTCGACGATGTGCACGATGTGCTGGTCGTCGGCATTGACGTCGCCGGTGCGGCCCAGCTCCACCAGCTGCTCGAAGCTGGGCAGGGTGGTGCTGGCCTCGCCGCGCACATCGCCACGGGCGCCGCGCACCGAGCGGGTCACCCCGTAGAACTCCATGGTGTAACGGTGCAGGTCCAGCGGGTTGACCACCGCCAGCTCGATGCGGCGGCGGGTCAGGTGCTGCAGGTCACGACGCCATTCCTGCACCAGCGGCTCGCTGGTGGCTACCAGCACGCGCTCGGCATCCACCGCCAGCGGCAGGAAGCGGTGGCGGCGGGCGTAGGCATGCGACACCAGCGCGGTCACCGCAGCGACGTCCACCTGGGTCGGGTCGATGCGCAGGTAACGGCTGCCGGTGCGCTGCGCCAGCCACTCGGTCAGGCGTTCCAGGGTCAGTTCGCCGCCGCCGGTGGCGGCCAGCTTGAGGTTGGACAGCAGCACCAGCGGATGCACTTCACTGGCGTTGCGCGCGCCCTGTGCGGAAAACCGCATGCGCTCGCGGTCCTGCTCGGCCACGAGCCCATCGGCGGTCAGGGCCGCGGCAATCTGCTCGAAATGCAGCCGTCCCCAGGGCAGCGGGACGCCGTCCGCCTCGCCGGGCGTGCCTGCCGGCAGCCGATGTTCCATCTGCCTGCTCCTCCCGGGTACGGAATGCCCCGCAGGTCGGCCGTTATACTAGCGCACCCCCTTGCCGGCCAAGACTCGTACGCATGTCCGCGACCCCGACCGTTCCGATCACCTTCCAGGGCCTGATCCAGACCCTGAACCAGTTCTGGGCCCAGCAGGGCTGCGTGCTCATCCAGCCGCTCGACCTGGAGGTGGGCGCCGGTACCTTCCACCCGGCCACCTTCCTGCGTGCGATCGGTCCGGAAGGCTGGAATGCGGCCTACGTGCAGCCGTCGCGGCGCCCGACCGATGGCCGTTACGGTGAGAATCCGAACCGCCTGCAGCGCTACTACCAGTACCAGGTGGCGATGAAGCCGGCGCCGGACAACATCCAGCAGCTGTACCTGGATTCGCTGAAGGCACTGGGCATCGACCCGCTGGTGCACGACCTGCGCTTCGTCGAGGACAACTGGGAATCGCCGACGCTGGGCGCGTGGGGCCTGGGCTGGGAAGTCTGGCTCAACGGCATGGAAGTGACCCAGTTCACCTACTTCCAGCAGGCCGGTGGCCTGGAATGCCGCCCGGTGCTGGGCGAGATCACCTACGGTCTCGAGCGCCTGTGCATGTACCTGCAGAACTGCGACAACGTCTACGACCTGGTCTGGACCTACGGCCCGGACGGCCAGCCGGTGACCTACGGTGACGTCTACCACCAGAACGAGGTGGAGCAGAGCACCTACAACTTCGAATACGCCGACGTGGAAGAAATGTTCCACCGTTTCGACGCCTGCGAGCGTGAGGCGCAGAAGCTGGTGGAAGTGAACCTGCCGCTGCCGGCCTACGAGCAGGTGATGAAGGCCAGCCACACCTTCAACCTGCTGGATGCGCGCCGTGCGATCAGCGTGACCGAGCGCCAGCGCTACATCCTGCGCGTGCGCGCGCTGGCCCAGGCGGTGGCCAAGGCGTACTACGAACAGCGCGAGAAGCTGGGCTTCCCGGGCGCGAAGAAGGCCTGACGGCCCTCCCGCACCGACCCGCTTTTCATCAACTACCCGGGGCGCCGGACGCGTTGCGCGCTGCGCCCCCACCACAGGATCGAACCGATGAGCCAACTGTCCCCCCTGCTGATCGAACTGGGCACCGAGGAACTGCCGGTCAAGGCGCTGCCGGGCCTGGCCCAGGCGTTCTTCGACGGTGTCGTCGAAGGCCTGCGCAAGCGCGGCGTCGCGCTGGAACTGGGCGATGCGCGCCCGCTGTCGACCCCGCGCCGACTGGCCGTGCTGCTGCCGGGCGTCGGCCTGGAACAGCCGGAGCAGCACAGCGAAGTGCTGGGCCCGTACCTGAACATCGCGCTGGACGCCGAAGGCCAGCCGACCAAGGCGTTGCAGGGCTTCGCCGCCAAGGCCGGGATCGACTGGACCGCGCTGGAGAAGACCACCGACAACAAGGGTGAGCGCTTCGTGCACCGCGCGGTGACCCCGGGCGCGAGCACCGCCAGCCTGCTGCCGGAGATCCTGCGCGAGGCGATCGCTGCGATGCCGATTCCCAAGCCGATGCGCTGGGGCGACCACGCCTGGGGCTTCGCGCGCCCGGCGCACTGGCTGGTGCTGCTGCACGGTGCCAACGTGGTCGAGGCCGAACTGTTCGGCCTGCAGGCCGGCCGCGTCAGCCGTGGCCATCGCTTCCACCATGACCAGGCGGTGTCGCTGGCGCAGCCGCAGGACTACGTTGAAGCGCTGCGCGCCGCGTTCGTGCTGGTCGACCCGAGCGAGCGCCGCGCGCGCATCGTCGCCGAGGTCGAGGCCGCTGCGGCCAAGGCCGGTGGCAGCGCCCGCATCACCGACGACAACCTGGAGCAGGTGGTGAACCTGGTCGAATGGCCGTCGGCGGTGCTGTGCAGCTTCGAGCCCACGTTCCTGGCGGTGCCGCAGGAAGCGCTGATCGAGACGATGGAGATCAACCAGAAGTTCTTCCCGGTGCTGGATGCCGCAGGCACGCTGACCGAGAAGTTCATCGGCATCGCCAACGTCGAATCGAAGAACGTGGCCGAAGTGGCCAAGGGCTACGAGCGGGTGATCCGTCCGCGTTTCGCCGATGCCAAGTTCTTCTTCGACGAGGACCTGAAGCAGGGCCTGGTTTCGATGGGGGAGGGGCTGAAGACGGTGACCTACCAGGCCAAGCTGGGCAGCGTGGCCGACAAGGTGGCGCGCGTGGCTGCATTGGCCGAAGTGATCGCACCCCAGGTTGGCGCCGATGCCGCGCAGGCCAGGCGGGCTGCCGAACTGGCCAAGAACGACCTGCAGTCGCGCATGGTCAACGAGTTCCCGGAGCTGCAGGGCATCGCCGGCCGCCACTACGCCGTGGCCGGTGGCGAATCGGCCGAGGTGGCGCTGGCCATCGACGAGGCCTACCAGCCGCGCTTCGGTGGTGATGACATCGCGCTGTCGCCGCTGGGCAAGGTGCTGGCCATCGCCGAGCGCGTCGACACGCTGGCCGGTGGCTTCGCCGCAGGCCTGAAGCCGACCGGCAACAAGGACCCGTTCGCGCTGCGCCGCAACGCGCTGGGCCTGGCCCGCACGATCATCGAAAGCGGCTTCGAGCTGGACCTGCGCGCGCTGCTGGCCAGCGCCAACGCCGGCCTGGCCGCACGCAACGTGCAGGCCGACGTTGGCGAGCTGTACGACTTCATCCTCGACCGCCTGAAGGGTTACTACGGCGACAAGAACGTGCCAGCCACGCACTTCAATGCGGTGGCCGAACTGAAGCCTGTCTCGCTGTATGACTTCGACCGCCGCCTGGACGCGATCGGCACCTTCGCCGCGCTGCCGGAAGCCGAGGCGCTGGCTGCGGCCAACAAGCGCATCCGCAACATCCTCCGCAAGGCTGAAGGCGACATTCCGGCCCAGATCGACCCGGCGCTGCTGCAGGAAGACGCCGAGCGCGCGCTGGCTGAAGCGGTCACCGCAGCCATCGATGACACCGGCGCCAGCCTGCATCAGAAGGATTACGTGGCGGTGCTGGCGCGCCTGGCCCGCCTGCGCCCGCAGGTCGACGCGTTCTTCGATGGCGTGATGGTCAATGCGGAAGATCCGGCGCTGCGTGGCAACCGCCTGGCGCTGCTGACGATGCTGGGCGAGCGCCTGGGCAAGGTGGCAGCGATCGAGCATCTGTCGAGCTGATGCCCGTATCGGTAGTGCCGGCCGCTGGCCGGCATTGCCACCGCGCATCGCATCGACCTGTGGATTGCCGGCCAGCGGTCGGCACTACCGGATTACCGCTGGCGGATGTCCATCGGGATCATTGCCGGCATCGCGCACGATGCCGGCATCCTCGCCTGCGATCACGAGGATCGCCACAAAGGCGCGTATTTTGACCGCCACTTAACAACCGATCCCGAATGACGTGATGCATTTCGCATCGTCACCTTCGGTCGGTATGCTGTGCCGCATGCAGCCAAAGAAATACGCCCTGCCGCTGATGGTCCTGTCGCTGGCCGCCACCTCCGTGGCCCACGCGCGCGGCACCATCGACAAGGTGGACATCAAGGGATTGGACAAGGGCGACGACGCCGCAATCATCGAGAACATCCAGGAATCGCTGTCGCTGTACGACACGATCGGCAAGGAACAGGGCGAATCGCGCCTGGAGTACCTGCTGTCACAGGCCGAGCGGCAGACCCGCCAGGCACTGGAACCCTTCGGGTACTACAACCCGGTGATCAAGGTCGAGGCGCCGCGCGAGGACGAGCATGTGCGGGTGCTGATCCATGTCGACAAGGGCACCCCGGTGACCGTGCGCCGTGAGCACATCGACATCACCGGGCCGGCGATGTATGACCAGTACCTGCAGGACGACCTGGCCGCATTCAAGCCCCGCAAGGGCCAGCGCTTCGAGCACACGCAGTACGAAGCCAGCAAGATCACCATCACCCGTCGCCTGGCCGAGCGTGGCTACTTCGATGCCGACTACACCCAGCGCCAGGTGCAGATCACCCGCGCCGACAACGCGGCCGACATCGACCTGACCTGGGACAGCGGCCGCCGCTACAACATGGGGCCGGTGCGTTTCGAGCAGGATTACTTCGTCGACAAGCTGTTCGACCCGCTGGTGTACTGGGAACAGGGCAGCTACTTCCACGAGGGCAAGCTGGACCGGCTGCGCGAGTCGCTGACCAAGCTGGACTACTTCAGCGTGATCGACATCCAGCCACGGCCCGACCAGGCCGATGCCAACGGCGAAGTGCCGGTGGATGTGAAGCTGACCCGCGCCAAGCGCACCATCTATACCGCGGGTCTGAGCTACGGCAGCGAGAGTGGCCCGGGTGTGCGCGGCGGCATCGAGCGGCGGTTCCTGAACAACCGCGGCCACAAGATGAACACGCAGCTGGACTATGCGCAGAAGCGCAAGAGCCTGGTGACCAGCTACCGCATCCCCGCCTTCAACTGGCTTGACGGCTGGTACACCTTCGCCGCCAGTGCGTATGACGAGCAGACCGATTACATCGACCTGCGCAACTTCAAGCTGATCGCCAGCCGCAGCGGCGAGATCAACGAGCACTGGACCGCGATCGCCTCGATCAACGCACTGCGCGAGCGTTGGCGCTATGCCTCCGGCACTGAATTCACCGATGCCGTCTACAACACCTCGACGCTGGTGTACCCGCAGATGGTTGCCGACTACGTCAACGTCGACGACGAGATGTTCCCGCGCAAGGGCATCAGCGGTACTGCGACGATGCGCGCCGGCGTTGAAGGTGCCGGCTCGGACACCAGCTTCGTGCAGGCCAACGCCGTGCTGCGCTGGTACATCCCGGTGGGTGAAAGCAACCGCCTGATCCTGCGCGGCGAGGGGGGTACCACCTGGACCAGCGATCTGGTGGCGATGCCGCCGAGCCTGCGCTACTTCGCGGGCGGTGACCGCAGCATCCGCGGTTACGCCTACCGCGAAGTCGGCCCGCGCACACCCAAACCCGACAAATACGCGCTGGGCGCCAAGAACCTGGTGATCGGCTCGGCCGAGTACGAGCACTACTTCAATGGCGGCCCGTGGGGCGCGGCGGTGTTCGTCGATACCGGCAGCGCATTCGACAACACCATTGATCTGCACACCGGCGTCGGCTTCGGCGTGCGCTGGAAATCGCCGGTGGGCCCGGTGCGCGTGGATATCGCGCATGGCCTGAACAACCCGGATTCGCAGTTCCAGCTTTACCTCAACATCGGAGCGGACCTGTGAGCACGCCCGCACCCACCCCGAACACGCCGCCGCCGCGCGTGCGTTTCTACCGCCGCCGCCGCTTCTGGGCGTGGTCCGGCGTGGGCGTGATCGGCCTGGTGCTGCTGGCGTTGCTGGCGGTGTACTGGCTGCTGCAGACCGTGGCCGGCCGCGATGTGCTGCTGGCACAGGTGGTGGCGCGGCTGCCGGTGGGCGCCAGCTTCACCTGGGACCAGGTGGACGGCCCGGTGGCCGGTCCGCTGACCCTGTACAACGTCGACTTCCGCTACGACGACATCCATTTCCACGCCGAGCGCGCGCACCTGGAGCCGGACCTGCGCCCGCTGCTGGGCCGCAAGCTGCTGCTGGACAAGCTGGAGCTGACCAACGCGACGCTGAACCTGGCCAAGAGTGACGAGCCGTTCAAGCTGCCGTCGTGGCCCGATTCGCTGCCGCAGATCGAAATGCCGCTGGCGATCCAGGCCGATGCCATTGCCATCGACGGCTTCCGCATCAGCCAGGCCAACGAGCCGGTGATCGACATCAGCCGTGTGCGGGGTGGCATCGAGATCGCCAACGGCGAGTTCCAGGCGCACAAACTGGTCGTGGACAGCGACATGGGCAATTTCACCGCCCAGGGCCGCTACATCCCGGCCAAGGACTACGACACCGACGTGACCGTCACCGCAGTGTTGCCGGCCCCGCGTGGCCGTACCGCAGCGACGGTGGGGCTGGTGGCACGCGGTGACCTGGCGCACATGGAAGTGGCCGTAGCCGGGCGCGCGCCGAAGCCGCTGCACGCGATGCTGGTGTTCGATGGCCGCACCGATCCGAGCTGGAGCGCCAGCATCCGCAGCGATGAACTGGATCTGGCGCTGCTGTCGCCGGCACTGGCCAGCTCGGCGATCGCACCGCTCGCACTGGACTTCACCGCGGCTGGCAAGGGCGGCAACGCCAACCTGCGTGGCAAGGTGAAGCAGGGTGATCAGGAGCTGGAGCTGGCACCGTCGGTGGTGTCGCTGCAGGACCAGGTGCTGAAGGTGTCGCCCCTGCTGGTGAAAGGGCTTGGCGGTGAGGCACGGCTGGAAGGCACCGCCGACTTCAGCCAGGAAGACCAGCAGAAACTCAATTTCTCGGTGGTCGCCCATGACCTGACCTACGTGCCGGCGCCCGATCCGAACACGGCCGGCAGCGCACCGGTGCCGGTCACCCTGAAGGAAGCGCGCTTCGGCCTGGCCGGTACCTTGAAGGCGTGGGCCGCGATCGGCCGTGCCGATGTCGAACGCGAAAAGCAGAAGGCACAGCTGCAGTTCGACGTACGCGGCAATGACCAGGCCGCGTCGATCCACCAGCTGCAGGCGCAGACGCCGGGTGGGCAGCTGCAGGTGGAAGGCCAGGTGGCGTGGGCACCGCAGCTGGACTGGGATACCAAGGCCACGCTGAAGGACTTCGACCCCGGCTATTTCGTGCCGGGCTGGAACGGCCGCCTGTCCGGCAACCTGGCCTCCAAGGGCCGCCAGCTGCCGCCGCCGGCAAACGCGCCGCCGGGCACGGCCGGCACGCTGGAAGCCACCGTCGACCTGCCGTCGCTGAAGGGCATCCTGCGCCAGCGCAATCTCGACGCACAGGGCAAGTTCGCGCTGCAGGGCGCGCAGGGCCAGGGCGACCTGAAGCTGTCGCTGGGCAGCAGTCGGGTGACCGCGTCGGGCAAGGTCGGCGACCGCCTCGACATCGACGCGCGTTTCGAACCGCTGCAGCTGAGCGATCTGCTGCCCGGCGCCGATGGCGGCCTGCGTGGACAGGTACAGGTGAAGGGCCCGCGCGATGCGCCGGACATCACCGCCGACCTGGTCGGCAACAACCTCAACTGGGACGGCTACGGCGCCGAGAGCGTGAGCATCAAGGGCCACCTGCCATGGCGCGGCGACAGCGGCACGCTGGCGGTGCAGGGCCAGCAGGTCAACGCCGGCATGCTGCTGGAACGCTTGAACGTGGATGCGCAGGGCAGTGTCTCCAACCTGCGCCTGGCCGCGCAGACCCGCAACGAGATGGGTGCGATCGAGCTGCAGGGCAGCGTCCGCCAACAGGGCGCGCAGTGGCGCGGCGAACTGGCGTCGCTGCGTATCGCACCGGTGAAGGGCGATGCCTGGTCGTTGCGTGCACCGGCGGCGTTCGCGATCAACGGCAGCACCTACACCCTGTCCGAAGCCTGCCTGGCCGCGGCCAGCAGCGGCGAGCTGTGCGCACAGGCCAACTGGCCGCGTGAGGGCCTGGTGGTGCGCAGTGATGCGCTGGCGCTGGCGCTGGTGCAGCCGTGGCTGCCGCCGCAGTCCGGCCGCCGCATCTACCTGCGTGGCGATGTCAGCCTGGACGCGCAGATCCGCCCGCGCGGCAATGCCTGGGAAGGCCATGTAGAGGTGCGCTCGAAGGAAGGCGGCGTGCGCCTGGGCGAGAACCGCAACACCGTGGGGGATACCACCCGCGGCGAGCTGGTGCGTTATGACCAGTTCTCGCTCAAGCTCGACATGACCCCGGCCAGCATCAAGGGCTACCTGGGCATGGGCTTCCAGGGCAACGGCTTCGTCGATGCCAGGATGCAGACCGGCTGGGAGGCCAGTGCGCCGCTGAACGGCGAGCTCTACCTCAACATGTCGCGACTTTACTGGCTGGAGCTGTTCTCGCCGGACATCGTGCGCCCGACCGGCCTGATCGAGGGCCACGTCAGCCTGCGCGGTACGCGCGGCCAGCCATCGCTGGGCGGTGACGCCCAGCTGAGCAACTTCAAGGGCGAATTCCCCGCGCTGGGCCTGACCTTCGACCAGGGCAAGGGCAGCTTCGTGGCCCAGCCCGACGGTTCGGCAAAGATCACCGCGCAGGCCAACTCGGGCCAGGGCACGCTTTATGTCGATGGTGGCCTGTCGTGGTTCGGCGATGCACAGCCGCTGCAGCTGAAGATCCACGGCGAGAACGTGCTGCTGTCCAACACCAGCGAGCTGCGCATCGTCGCCAACCCCAACCTCGACTTCACCCTGGCCAAGGCGGCGATGGAGCTGCGCGGCACCGTGCACGTGCCCGAGGCCGACATCGATCTCGAACGCCTGGATCGTGGCACCTCGGTGTCCGAGGACGTGGTGGTGCTGGACCCGGCCGACCCGGAAGAGTCGCGCACCTCGCCGCTGGACATGGACCTGACCGTCAGCCTCGGTGACAAGGTGAAGATGACCGGCTTCGGCCTGAAGGGCGCGCTGACCGGCAAGATGCAGGTCTGGGCCAAGCCTGGCCGCGAAATGACCGCCAATGGTGGCCTGGAAGTGAGTGGTCGCTACAAGGCATACGGGCAGGACCTGACCATCACCCGTGGCAACCTCACCTGGAACTACAACGCGGTGTCCGACCCGCGCATCAACATCCGTGCCGAGCGCCGGATCGGTGATGTCACCGCCGGCATCGACGTGACCGGGCGTGCACAGCAGCCGCGCGCGGACGTGTGGTCCGAGCCGGCGATGTCGCAGTCCGAGGCACTGGCCTACCTGGTGCTGGGGCGCAGCCTGACCGGTGCCAGCAGCGACCAGGCCCAGCAGGTCAACGCGGCCTCGGCGGCGCTCTCGGCTGGCAGCGGCCTGCTGGCCTCGCAGCTGGGCGCCAAGCTGGGCCTGGACGATGCCGGCGTGAGCCAGTCGCGCGCGCTGGGCGGCTCGGTGATTGGCGTCGGCAAGTACATCTCGCCCAAGCTGTACGTCGGCTACGGCGTGTCGCTGGTCGGTGCCGGTTCGGTGATCACGCTGAAGTACCTGCTGCGTCGTGGCTTCGACGTGGAAGTGGAGTCGAGCACGGTGGAAAACCGGGGGTCGATCAACTGGCGGCGGGAGAAATAACCCGCCGCCTTCTCTCCGGTAGCGCCGGACCCTGCCGCGCCCGATTCATGCGAGAGATTCGTGTTGGTCAGTTGTCTTTGGCCAGCTGCAAAGAAGCGCGGCGTTCAAGTTCGTCCAATGATCGCCCGTCAGCGGATTTCCAGTCGTCCCATCCGTTGGATGGTCGTCCAAGCAGACAACCAGAGGCGGCGCTGGGAGATCGGAACTGATGATCCTGAGTGAATCGGATGTTTCGGCCGTCTTCGATGATCACTTTCTCGGCGAGCAGCTGCTCTCGAACCGCTCTGGAAGCGGCGCCGAAGGACGCGACGACCTCCCGACGCCCCACAGATCCTTTGAGGACAACCATTCCTTCGCTGCCGTAAAGTCCCTTCGCTTCCGTATCAGGTCCTTTGCAGAGAAGTTCTGTTGCTTGGCTTCTATCTGCGAGTGGTTTGAACGGTGTGTAGCCCAATGTAGCCAGCAAGACGGAAGCTGTCTCGTGTATCTCTTGGCAATCGGCTTCCAGCGGGGGCGGCGTATGGGGCCGAGATCCTCCATTGACGTTCTCTAGCCGGAAACGTGCGGCTCTCCGTGCCTCCTGAATGGAATGCCATTCCAGATAGCCGACATGGGTGCTGGTGAATGCATTGGTTAGGGAAAGTACGGCAACAGCCCGATTCCATGAATCACGAGTACCTTGATGCGTGTACAGGCGATCTTTGAGTGCCCCAGTTTGGCCGATGTACATTGAAGGCGAACTTTCGTCATCCTCACTTCCAAACAGGAAGTAAAGTCCCACTTGCGTTGACTCCGGCATTTCCAGAAATCGGGACAGCAACTTTCTAGGAATCTCCACGGCTCGCACTGTTCGCGTGGTGATCTCGGCAATCCGGATGCCAGTTGGATCGCCATGTGGGAGAAAGATCTGGATTGTTTGGGGTCGGGGATTCAAAGAGCACGCCCTGTGTGATTCCGGATTCAATAGCGTATCCGGCAGCGTGCCACGCGAAAAGGCAGTACCCCCAACCATCGGCCGTTGCCCCATCCGGCCCCAGCGGCTATGGTCCCGGGCTGTTCTGTCGTACCGGATTGCCTCATGTCATCACGCAAAGCCCTTCCCACCGCCCTGGCCCTGGGCCTGACCCTCGCCGCCGGTGCCCACGCCGATGAAGGCATGTGGATGCCGACACAGCTGCCGGAGCTGGCCAAGCCGCTGCAGGCCGCAGGTTTCAAGGGCAATCCGGCCGACCTGGCCAATGTCACCGCGCCGCCGCTGAGCGCCGTGGTGCGCGCCGGTGGTGGTACCGGTTCGTTCGTGTCCGCCGACGGCCTGCTGCTGACCAACCACCACGTGGCGATGGGCGTGATCCAGTACAACAGCTCGCCCGAGCACGACCTGATCACTGGTGGCTTCATCGCCAACGGCCGTGCCGACGAGCGCCCGGCCAACCCGGACTTCCGCGTGCTGGTCACCGTCGGCTTCGACAAGGTGACCGATCAGGTGCTGGCGCAGGCGCGTGGCAAGACCGGCCGTGCCTACTTCGATGCTGTCGATGCGGCCAGCAAGCAGATCGTGGCCGAGTGCGAGAAGGACGGCAGCGTGCGCTGCTCGGTGGCCAACATGTACTACGGCACCGACTTCTACCGGATCGCCCAGCTGGAACTGAGCGACGTGCGCCTGGTGTACGCGCCGCCGCGTGCGATCGGCAACTACGGCGACGAGATCGACAACTTCATGTGGCCGCGCCACACCGGCGACTTCACCCTGCTGCGCGCCTACGTGGGCAAGGACGGCAAGCCGGCCGCCTACAGCAAGGACAACGTGCCCTACCAGGCCCCGGCACACCTGCAGATGTCGGTGGAAGGCCCGAAGGAAGGCGACTACGCGATGCTGGCCGGTTACCCGGGCATCACCTACCGCCATCGTACCGCGGCCGAATTCGCTGGCCAGATCGATACCGTGCTGCCGCGCCGCGTATCGGTGTTCCAGCAGATGATCGACACCATCGAGGCCGCCAGCGTGAAGGATGCACAGGCGCGCACCCGCTACGCCTCGCAGCTGCAGTCGTTGAAGAACAACCGCAAGCGCGCTGCCGGTGAGCTGGAAGGCCTGCTGCGCAGCGACGCCAAGGCCCAGCGTGCCGCCGACGAGACGGCGATGCTCGCTGCCACCGACCGCAGGTACCAGGGCGACATCAAGGCCTTGCTGGCCAACCTGTCGCAGGGCGCGGCGGTGGGCGAGCGTGACCTGCTGCTGGACCAGATGGCCGCGCAGAGCCAGCTGCTGCGTTCGGCGTTGCTGCTGGAGCGCCTGCGCATCGAATCGGCCAAGCCGGACGCGCAGCGCGAAAGCGGCTACCAGCAGCGCGACCAGGCGATGATCGAAGGCGTGCTCAAGCAGGTCCAGCGCCGCTACGCACCGGAGGTCGAGAAGGCGCTGCTGACCACCCTGCTGACCCGCTACCAGCAGCTGCCGGACGCGCAGCGCGTGGCCGAGTTCGACGCGGCCTTTGGCCGTACCCCGCAGCAGCTGGCCAAGGCGCTGGATACCCTGTATGCGGGCACCCAGCTGGGTGACGAGGCGCAGCGCCTGTCGCGCTTCGCTGCCGCACGCGAAGGCAAGGCGCTGGCCGCCGATCCGCTGATCGCCGTGGCCGGCCCGCTGGTGGCCGCGCAGCTGCGCATCGAGAACGAGAGCAAGACCCGCGAAGGCGAGCAGCTGCGCCTGCGCCCGGCCTACATGCAGGCGCTGTTCGCCTGGCGTGCCAAGCAGGGCCGCGCCGTGTACCCGGATGCCAACCGCACCCTGCGCATCAGTTACGGCAAGGTGGAGGCGCTGCACCCGCGCGATGGCGTGACCTACTCGCCGGTGACCACCGTGGCCGGCATCGTCGAGAAGAACACCAACGCCTATCCGTTCGATGCGCCCAAGCCGCTGCTGGCGGCGATTGCCAAGGGTGACTTCGGCAGCACCGCCGATCCGGCGCTGAAGACCCAGACGGTCAACTTCCTGACCAACCTGGATACCACCGGCGGCAACTCCGGCTCGCCGGTGCTCAACGCCAAGGGCGAACTGATCGGCCTGAACTTCGACAGCAACTGGGAATCGGTCAGCGCCAGCTGGTGGTTCGACCCGCGCTACAAGCGCGCCGTGCACGTGGACATGCGCTACCTGCGCTGGCTGCTGGCCAAGGTCTACCCGGCGCCCGAGCTGCTGAAGGAAATGGGCGTGCCGGCCCAATAACGCCGGTACCTGGCAGGTGCCCACCGCTTCCTGGTGGGTGCCCATTGATTCCCGGTAGGTGCTCACTGTCAGTGGGCACGGATGTCCCCGTCACGACCAACGGTCGTGACCCACCGCCATGACCTACCCTCACGACCAACGGTCGTGATCTACTGGCCCCTGTTCCGACGGAAACGCACGCGTGGTCTCCAGCTGGATCCTGCTGCTGGTCTCGGTTGCCTATGCCGCGCTGCTGTTCGGCGTGGCGTGGTGGGGTGACCGCCGGCCGATGTATCCCGATCGGCCGTGGCTGCGGCCGGTGGTGTACAGCCTGGCGCTGGCCGTTTACTGCTCGTCGTGGACCTTCTACGGCGCGGTGGGTACGGCCGTGCGCAACGGCATCGGCTACCTGCCGATCTATATCGGTCCGTTGCTGCTGCTGTTGTTCGGCTGGCGCATCATCGAACGCCTGGCGCTGATCGCCCGCAGCCAGAACGTGGTCTCCATCGCCGATTTCATCTCCTCGCGCTTCGGCCGCTCGCGGCGGTTAGCGGCACTGGTGGCGATCATCGCCCTGATCGGCATCATTCCGTACCTGGCCCTGCAGTACAAAGCGGTGGCGATGAGCCTGCAGGTGCTGACCGGCAACAGCGGCCCGACCGGCTTCTTCACCGATCCGGCGCTGTACGTGGCGCTACTGATGGCGCTGTTCGCCACCCTGTTCGGTACCCGCCAGGTCGATGCCACCGAGCACCACCACGGCATGATGCTGGCCATTGCCTTCGAATCGGTGATCAAGCTGCTGGCGATGCTGGCCGTGGGCGTGTTCGCCTACCTGTGGCTGAGCAACCGCACCGACGCGGTCGTCGAGTCGGTGCATACGCTGTTCACCGGCCTGCCGCCGGTGGGCTTCATCTCGCAGACCCTGCTCAGCTTCCTGGCCATCATCTGCCTGCCACGCCAGTTCCACGTGGCCGTGGTCGAGTGCGGTGACGTGCGCGACGTACGCCGCGCGCGCTGGATGTTCGGTGGCTACCTGGTACTGATCTCGGGCATGGTGCTGCCGATCGCCACCGCCGGCGTGACCCTGTTCGGCACCGGCGGCAGCGTCGCCGACGACTCGATGGTGCTGGCCCTGCCGCTGGCCGAAGGCCGCAACGCGCTGGCGCTGATCGCCTATGTGGGCGGCTTCTCCGCCGCCACCGGCATGGTCATCGTCTCGTCCATTGCGCTGGCCACCATGGTCAGCAACGATCTGGTGATGCCGGTGCTGCTGCGTCGCAGTGGCGACCATCAGGAAGCCGCCGACGTTGCCTCGCGCGTGCTGTGGATCCGCCGCCTGGCGATCCTGCTGCTGGCGCTGATGGCCTACAGCTACTACCGCACCAGCAGCAACGACAGCACGCTGGCCTCGTACGGCCTGATGGCGTTCGCGGCCGTGGCGCAGTTCGCGCCCGGGCTGATCGGCGGCCTGTACTGGCGCGGCGCGAGCCGGCGTGGTGTCGAGGTGGGCATGCTGCTGGGCTTCGCCACCTGGCTGTACACACTGCTGCTGCCGGCGATGACCATGGCCGGCTGGGTCGATGCTGGCTGGGTGCAGCACGGCCCGTTCGGCATCGAGTGGCTGCGCCCGCAGCAGCTGTTCGGCATGACCGGCTGGGACCCGCTGACCCATGGCACGTTCTGGTCGCTGCTGGTCAATGCGGCGACGATGATGCTGGTGTCCGCGCGCTGGCGGCCCGGTGTGGACGAGCGGCTGCGCGCCGCGCCGTTCCTCGACCCGTATGCCGAGCGCCCGTCGGTGGCCGGTGGCTGGCCCGGTCATGTGCACGTGGGCGACCTGCTGGCACTTGCCTCGCGCGTGGTCGGCGAGCGCCATGCGCGGCGTTCGTTCTTCGAGCAGGCACAGTCGCTGGGCCGCGAGCTGCAATCCTCGGCGCCGGCCGACCGGCCGTGGGTGCAGTTCACCGAGCGCCTGCTGGCCGCGTCGATTGGTGCGGCCTCGGCGCGCCTGCTGCTGACCAGCCTGCTGCGCGGCTCGGGCATGGACCTGGGCGAAGTGGTG
Organism: Stenotrophomonas sp. Sm2128; assembly: GCF_030985535.1. NCBI lineage: Bacteria > Pseudomonadati > Pseudomonadota > Gammaproteobacteria > Lysobacterales > Lysobacteraceae > Stenotrophomonas > Stenotrophomonas sp. Sm2128. The sequence goes on along the minus strand of NZ_JAPTFQ010000011.1, from coordinate 48,065 downwards.
GCGGTGCTGGACGAAGCCGGGCAGGAACTGCGCTTCAACCGCGAGATCCTGTCGACCACACTGGAGAACATCAGCGCCGGGGTCAGCGTGGTCGATCCGGACATGCGGCTGACCGCATGGAATCGTCGCTACCAGGACATGTTCGGCTACCCCGACGGCATGCTCTATGTGGGCCGCCCGGTGGCCGACCTGATCCGCTACAACGCCGAGCGCGGCGAGCTGGGCGAGGGCGATATCGAAGTGCAGATCAATCGCCGCATCGGCTACATGCGCGCCGGTTCACCGCACGTGTTCGAGCGCACCCGCAGCGACGGCAAGGTGATCGAGATGCGTGGCCAAGCGCTGCCCGGCGGCGGTTACGTGACCAGCTACAACGACATCACCGACTACAAGCACGCGGAAAAAGCGCTGCTGGAAGCCAACGAGACGCTGGAACAGCGCGTGGCCGAGCGTTCGCATGAGGCCGAGGTCGCACAGCAGTCGAAGACCCGCTTCCTGGCGGCGATCAGCCATGACGTGCTGCAGCCGTTGAATGCGGCGCGCCTGTTTGCTTCCGCGCTGCGCGATAGTGATCACGTGAGCGACGAGCAGAAGCATCTGGCCGAACGCGTGGATGCGTCGCTGCGCGCGGCCGAAGAGCTGCTCGATGGCCTGCTGGATGTATCGCGTCTGGATGCCGGTGGCCTGCATCCGGTGATCGGCGAGTTCGACGTGAGCGCGCTGATGCGCGAGCTGGCCGCACAGTACACCCCGGTCGCCGCCGGTCGTGGCCTGCGCCTGGACCTGTTCGCGCGCCCGGCGTGGGTGCGCAGTGACCGCCGCCTGCTGCGCCGCGTGCTGCAGAATTTCATGGCCAATGCGCTGCGCTACACCCGCCAGGGCCGCATCGTGCTGGCCGTACGCCAGCGCGGCGACGAGGTGGAGCTGCAGGTCTGGGATACCGGCCCCGGTATTCCCGAGCATCACATGCGGCAGATCTTCGAAGAGTTCCACCGTTACCAGCAACCGTTCGATTGGGGTGAGCAGGGGTTGGGGCTGGGCCTGTCGATCTGCCAGCGCATCTCGCGCCTGCTCGACCATCGCCTCAATGCACGCAGTCGCGTGGGTCGTGGTTCGATGTTCTCGATCATCCTGCCGCGGGTGGCGCCGCTGCCGGGCTACACCGAGCTGGCCACGCCGGTACAGGCCGTGACCACACCATTGCGCAGCGATTCGCTGGCCGGCCTGCGCGTGCTGTGCGTGGACAACGACGAAGAGATCCTCGACGGCATGCGCGCACTGCTCGGTCGTTGGCAGGTGCAGGTGATCACCGCCGCCACCGTTGACCAGGCGCTGGAAAAGATCGCCGAGCGCCCGCAGGTGATGCTGGTGGATTACCACCTGCACGACCGCATGGACGGCCTGGACGCGCTGGTGGCGTTGCGCGAAGCCGCCGGCTACCCGCTACCGGGTGCGTTGCTGACCGCCGATGGCCGCGACGAGCTGAAGCGGATGGCACGCGAACGCGGCTACCGCGTGCTGACCAAGCCGATCAAGCCGGCCTCGCTGCGCGCCTTCCTGGGCGCGCTGCGCGACGCGCAGTAGTGCCGGCCGCTGGCCGGCAACCACGACGTGAAACCATGCCAGGCAAGCCTGGCATCTACCAAAGCTTCATCGGCCTGGCAGTAGATCCACGCCATGCGTGGATGTGACGTCAGGTAGTGCCGGCCGCTGGCCGGCAACCACGCAATCGCTCGCTTTCGACGCGTTACCCCACGCCGTGCAGGTGCTCGTAGAGAATCGTCGCGCCGATGATCACCAGAATCACGCCGCCGATGATCTCGGCACGCTTGCCAACCATGCTGCCCAGCACGCGGCCGAGCATGATGCCGGCGGTGACCATGGTCAGTGTGCACAGGCCGATGACCGCGGCCATCACGCCGATATGCACGTCCATGAAGGCCAGGCCGATGCCCACCGCCATCGCGTCGATGCTGGTGGCAAAACCGGTCAGCGCCAACTTCCAGAAGCCGTGGTGCTGCGAGGGATCTTCATCTGCCTCGCCGCTGTCCGGGCGCAGGCCGTTGTAGATCATGTGGATGCCCAGCGCGCCGAGCAGGCCGAAGGCGATCCAGTGGTCGAAGGCTTCGACATACTGCAGGGCGGCACGGCCGAGCAGCCAGCCGATGATGGGCGTGATCGCCTCGATGACGCCGAAGATGATGCCGGCACGCAGTGCATCGCGGAACACCGGCTTGCGCATGGCCGCACCCTTGCCGATCGCCGCGGCGAAGGCATCGGTGGACATGGCAAAGCCGATCAGGAGGATCGAAATGGGGGACATGGGCGGCTGCTGAGGTCGGGCTAGGACGGACGCACGGCCTGCGCTCGCGCCCAACCTGACGTTGCGCGCGCGGGCCGCTGGTCTCGCCAACCATCATGGTTGTCCACGCCACGGCGCACTGGCCGAGTATGTTGACGTGGACGATTCCTGCGTAGGAATCCGGCTACTCCCCAAGGGGACGCGAAGCTTAGCATCGCGATTCGCGCGTGGCGCATTTCCAGCGAAACGCGCAGGCAGGGCTGGTTTGTATAGCGATGGCTATACCGCGAGCACAGCAGCGCCTGGTAGTGCCGGCCGCTGGCCGGCGTGGCTCCCACCACAACCGGCTACATCACGTGCATGTCGTACAACCTGGGCCCACTGAACACTGCACTCTCACGATCAAGATCGAACGTGGCGGTCAAGTCGCACCGCTCGCCATCAGCGAATAGATCCAACTCCACGTGAATACCCGATGGGTGCTCATAGACCAGGGCCTCGGCGCGGATGTACTCATCGCTGGGGACATCAATCCGGAAATGATTGATGGGATCTGGCGGATCGGAGAAGTACTCGAGGGCTGCGCGCCTGAAGTCGTCGGTCCGGTCAGCAGGAAAGCCGGGAGGACAAGCGCCGTCTGGACAGCCTTCGCGGACGAAGGCAATCAACCTGCGGATGGATTCCCGTTCTTCCGGTTGGAGCTGTGGCCGAGACCCCGTGGTATCGAGCGGATTGTTCATTGTCAGGGTGTATGGAATGACAGCAGCAGTTTGCAACGGCAGCCGGTTCAGCCACAGAGCCGAAAGCGTCGTTTGAGTCGGCGATGTTGCCCAGGTGGCGCCGGGCCCTGCCCGGCGAGCACGGCGGCGACGCCGTTCCAGGCGATTGCCGGCCAGCGGGCGGCACTACCTCAATCTTCTTCCGGCGGCAGCACGATGGCGTCGTCGTCGATGGCCAGCTTGCCGGCCATCAGCACGGCCTGGGTGCGGTTGGTCACGCCCAGCTTGCGCAGGATGGCGGTGACGTGGGCCTTGATCGTCGCTTCGGAAACGTTGAGGTCGTAGGCGATCTGCTTGTTCAAGCGACCTGCGCCCAGCATCTGCAGCACGCGGAACTGCTGCGGGGTCAGCTCACGCAGGCGCTGGCCGACTTCGCGTTCTTCGCTGCCGGTGGGCGGCACGTTGTGCGCTTCCGGCGGTGCCCAGGTCTCGCCATCGAGGATGGTGCCCAGTGCGTGGCCGATGGTGTCCGAATCCGCAGACTTCGGAATGAAGCCCAGCGCGCCGTGGTCGAGCGCGCGGCGCATCACCGTGGCTTCTTCGCGCGCGGACACCACCACCACCGGCAGGTGCGGGTGCAGCGAACGCATGTGCACCAGCGCGTTGAAACCCTGTGCGCCAGGCATGTTGAGGTCCATCAGGACCAGGTCGGCGTCGTTGTGCTGGTCGGCCAGCGCATACAGCGCTTCCACGCTGTCTGCCTCGAACAGCTGCACGCCGGGGATGACCCGCTGCACGGCGCCGCGCAGGGCTTCGCGGAACAGCGGGTGGTCATCGGCAATCAGGAGGGTGGTCATGGTCGGGGGGAACCGTGGGGGAAAGCAGATGGGGTCAGAGCCCTTTCATTGCGGAAAGGGATCCGACCCCGGTCGTACATCAGCGCACCTTGCGCTCGTCCACCAGTGACGCCACCACCGACGGATCAGCCAGGGTCGAGGTGTCGCCGAGCTGGTCCGGCGCGTTCTCGGCGATCTTGCGCAGGATGCGGCGCATGATCTTGCCCGAACGGGTCTTCGGCAGGCCCGGCGCCCACTGCAGGTGGTCGGGCGTGGCGATCGGGCCGATCTCCTTGCGCACCCAGGCGATCAGCTCCTTGTGCAGCTCGTCGCTCGGTGCCTCTTCGGCCACCAGGGTGACGTAGGCGTAGATGCCCTGGCCCTTCACGTCGTGCGGGAAGCCGACCACGGCCGCCTCGGCCACCTTCGGGTGCGAAACCAGCGCGCTTTCCACTTCAGCGGTGCCGATGCGGTGGCCAGACACGTTGATCACGTCGTCGACGCGGCCGGTGATCCAGTAATAGCCGTCCTCGTCGCGGCGGCAACCGTCACCGGTGAAGTAGCTGCCCGGGTAGGTGCGGAAATAGGTATCGATGAAACGCTGGTGGTCGCCGTACACCGTGCGCATCTGGCCCGGCCAGGAATCACGGATGATCAGGTTGCCCTCGGTCGGGCCGTCCTGGATCTCGCCATCGGCATTGACCAGCGCCGGCTGCACGCCGAAGAAGGGCAGGGTGGCCGATCCCGGCTTGAGATCCATCGCGCCGGCCAGCGGCGAGATCAGGATGCCGCCGGTTTCGGTCTGCCACCAGGTATCGACGATCGGGCAGCGGCTGCCGCCAACCACCTCGTAGTACCAGCGCCAGGCTTCCGGGTTGATCGGCTCGCCGACGCTGCCGAGCAGGCGCAGCGAGGCGCGCGAGGTCTTCTTCACCGGCTCGTCGCCCTCGCGCATCAGCGCACGGATGGCGGTCGGGGCGGTGTAGAAGATGCTGACCTTGTGCTTGTCGATGACGTTCCAGAAGCGCGAGGTGTCCGGGTAATTCGGCACGCCTTCGAACATCAGCGAGGTCGCGCCGTTTGCCAGCGGCCCGTACACGATGTAGCTGTGGCCGGTGACCCAGCCGACGTCGGCGGTGCACCAGTAGATGTCGTCCTCGCGCAGGTCGAACACCGCTTCATGGGTGTAGGCCGCGTACAGCAGGTAACCGCCGGTGGTGTGCAGCACGCCCTTCGGCTTGCCAGTGGAACCGGAGGTGTAGAGGATGAACAGCGGGTCTTCCGCGTTCATGCGTTCCGGTTCGCAGGTGGACGGCTGGCTGTCCACCACATCGTGGAACCAGCGGTCGCGCGGGGCCTGCATGTCCACCGCGCCGCCGGTGTGGCGCACCACCAGCACGGTTTCAACCGTGTTCGTGCCCGGCAGCTTCAGCGCGGCATCGACGTTGGCCTTCAGTGGAATCTTTCGACCACCACGCAGGCCCTCGTCGGCGGTGATGATCAGCTTGCTCTGGCAGTCGCTGACGCGGTCGGCGATCGAGTTCGGTGCGAAGCCACCGAACACCACCGAGTGGATCGCACCGATGCGCGCGCAGGCCAGCATGGCCACCGCGGCGTCGACGATCATCGGCAGGTAGATGGTGACGCGGTCGCCCTTCTTGACGCCGAGATTGCGCAGTGCATTGCCGAGGCGGCAGGTGCGCTCGTACAGCTCGCGGTAGGTCACGTGCTGGGCCGGTGCATCCGGGCCATCGGGCTCGAACAGCAGGGCGGTCTTGTCGCCGCGTGTTTCCAGCTGGCGATCCAGGCAGTTCACGCTGGCATTGAGCTCGCCATCTTCGAACCACTTGATGTGGAAGTCGGAAAGGTCGTAGCTGACGTTCTTGATCCTGGTCGGCTTGCGCATCCACTGCAGGCGCTCGGCGGCCTTGCCCCAGAAACCATCCGGGTCGGTCACCGAAGCCTGGTACTGCTGTTCGTACGACGTCTTGTCGATGCGTGCCTTGGCGGCGAATTGCGGATCGACGGGGTAGATATCAGCCATGGCACCCTCACTTGCACGTTGACTTTGTATGTGCGGTCGCAGCATCGCAGCGACCGATCCCCCTCAGTTTGCCCCATCCACCCCCGGCCGCGTCACCACTCTGGTTAGACCATGGTCGAAAGTGAGCGCCCAGCAGGGCCGGGTTCGACCAATGGCGAATAGCCGCTATACATAATCGCCCCGCAGTCTCGGCTCGACCGTGCCCCACGCGCGGCATCACCTTGCCACTTGGGAGAGAGGGCAACATGAGCCACCGTACGTTGAAAGCCGTGCGCACACCTTTGGCGGCCTGCCTGTTGGTCGCCCTGGTCGCACCGGGCATGGCGTTCGCTGAGACCGCCAAAGAGAAAGCGCTGGAAGCACGCGTTGCCGAACTGGAACGCCAGGTCCAGCTGCTGCTGTCTTCGCAGCAACAACAACAGACCCAGATCAGCCAGACCCAGCAGGCGGTGACCGAAGTCCGCACGGTGCAGGCCGGGCAGAAGCCGGTCGCACAGGTACCGGCCGGCAAGCAGCCGATCCAGGTCACCACCATCACCCCGGGCGCAGCGCCGGGCACCACGGTCAAGATCGGCGGCTTCATCAAGGCCGATTTCCTCGCCACCCAGACCAGCGATGGCCAGCTGGCCGACGACGCCACCGGCCGCTCGCTGTACCTGCCGGGCCAGACCCCGGTGGAAGGCGCCGGCGGCAGCGGCAAGCGTTCGGGTACCGACTTCAACGCCCACGCCAAGTTCTCGCGCTTCAACCTGGGCATCGACAACGTGAGCGAATCGGGCAACAAGGCCGGTGCGTTCTTCGAGATGGACTTCTTCGGCAACTCGCTGGGCAACCAGACCGCCACCAATACCTACGGTGTGACCCTGCGCCACGCCTACATGTACTGGAACAACTGGATGGCCGGCCAGACCTGGTCCAACTTCATGGACGCGGCCGCACTGCCGGAAGCGGTCGACTTCGTCGGCCCCACCGACGGCGTGATCTTCGTGCGCCAGGCCCAGGTGCGCTACACCCAGGGTGGCTTCAGCGTCGCGCTGGAAAACCCGGAAACCACCACCCTCACCGGTACCCGCAACCCGGTCACCGGCGCCTGGACCAACACCAGCGCCAACTCCGACCGTGGCAGCCTGCCTGACCTGACCCTGCGCTATGGCTGGAAGGGCGACTGGGGCACCTTCGGTGTCGGCGGCATCGTCCGTCAGCTGAAGGTCGACAACCAGGCCACCGGCGCCAAGGCCGACAAGGTGGCTGGCGGCCTGACCCTGGGCGGCAAGTGGGTGATGGGCGACAGCGATTCACTGCACTACCAGCTGACCGGCGGCGAAGGCATCGCCCGCTACATCGGCCTGGGCATCACTGCCGACAGCGCCTACGACGTGGCCCGCGACGAGCTCAACCCGACCGGTGTGCTGGCCGGCTACGTGGGCTGGCGGCATGCGTTCTCGCCGAAGCTGCGCACCAACCTGATCTACGCGCGCAGCGACTACGACAACGACAGCATCCTCGGCCCGCTGGTGACCAAGAGCGTGCAGAGCATCCGCGGCAACATCTTCTATTCGCCGCTGCCCAAGGTCGATATCGGCGCCGAGCTGATGTACGGCCGCCGCGAAGTGGAGAACGGCAACAAGGGTGACATCACCCGATTGCAGTTCACTACGAAGTACAGCTTCTAAGAGCGTGCCGGCCAGCGGCCGGCACCTACCGAGATGGGGTGCCGGCCAAGGTCGGCATCTACCGAGATGGGGTGCCGGCCAAGGTCGGCATCTACCGAATTGAGTGCCGACCAACGGTCGGCACCCACCAACAACGATTGCTTCGGAGGGGAAGCGTCCCATGTCCAGTACACCCAGCACCGCACATAAAGCGGGCACCCTGACCAAGGGCCACAAGAAGGTCATCTTCGCCTCGAGCCTCGGCACGGTCTTCGAGTGGTATGACTTCTTCCTGTACGGCTCGCTCGCGGCCATCATCGCCAAGCAGTTCTTCAGTGGCGTCAATGAAACCACGGGCATGATCTTCGCCCTGCTGGCGTTTGCCGCCGGCTTCTTCGTGCGTCCGTTCGGCGCAGCCTTCTTCGGCAGCCTCGGCGACCGCATCGGCCGCAAGTACACCTTCCTGGTCACCATCCTGATCATGGGCATCTCGACCTTCCTGGTCGGCGTGCTGCCCAACTACGCTTCGATCGGTTTCGCCGCGCCGGTGATCCTGATCATCCTGCGCCTGGCCCAGGGCCTGGCAATGGGCGGCGAGTACGGCGGTGCCGCCACCTACGTGGCCGAGCACGCGCCGGACGACAAGCGCGGTCTGTACACCAGCTTCATCCAGTGCACGGCCACGCTCGGCCTGTTCATGTCGCTGCTGATCATCCTGGCCTGCCGTTACTTCTTGGGCAATGAAGCCTTCGAAGCCTGGGGCTGGCGCATTCCGTTCCTGGTCTCGATCCTGCTGCTGGGTGTCTCAGTGTGGATCCGCCTGCAGCTGAGCGAGTCGCCGCTGTTCCAGCAGATGAAGTCCGAGGGCAAGGGTTCCAAGACCCCGTTCCGTGACAGCCTGAAGGGCGGCAACCTGAAGCTGATGCTGCTGGTCCTGCTCGGTGCGGCGGCGGGTCAGGCGGTGGTCTGGTATGGCGGCCAGTTCTACGCGCTGTTCTTCCTCAGCAGCATGCTGAAGGTCGATGCCACCACCTCCTACCTGCTGATCGCGGCCGCGCTGGCGTTGGGCGTGCCGTTCTTCATCTTCTTCGGCTGGCTGTCCGACCGTATCGGCCGCAAGAAGATCATCCTGGCCGGCTGCCTGCTGGCCGCCGTCACCTACATCCCGATCTTCAAGGGCCTGACCCACTTCGCCAACCCGGCCATCGAGGAAGCCCGCAGCAGTTCGCCGGCCCTGGTTGTCGCTGATCCGGCCACCTGCTCGTTCCAGTTCGATCCGGTGGGCCTGCGCAAGTTCACCAGCTCCTGCGACGTGGCCACCGCCGCGCTGACCAAGGCAGGTGTGCCGTACGACGTGCAGCCCGCCGCCGCCGGTTCGCTGGCGATGGTGAACGTGGGCAGCGCCAGCGTCACCTCGTATGAGGCCGCTGGCCTGACCAAGGAAGAAGGCAAGGCCAAGGCCGATGCGTTCGGTGCGGAACTGAAGACCGCCCTGACCACCGCCGGCTACCCGGCCAAGGCCGATGGCGCCCGCATCAACATCGCCGGCACCATCTTCATGCTGTGGCTGCTGGTGCTGTACGTGACCATGGTCTACGGCCCGATCGCCGCTTACCTGGTCGAACTGTTCCCGACCCGCATCCGCTACACCTCGATGTCGCTGCCGTACCACATCGGCAACGGCTGGTTCGGTGGCTTCCTGCCGGCGATCTCGTTCGCGCTGGTGGCCGGTACCGGCAACCTCTACTACGGCCTGTGGTACCCCATCATCATCGCGCTGATGTCGGTGGTGATCGGCGGCCTGTTCCTGCGTGAGACCAAGGACGTGGATATCACCAAGTAACCGGTGGGTTCCATGCAGTGAAGGAAAGGCCGCGGTGCAGACCGCGGCCTTTCTGTTTATGGGGTGGTGACCGGGGTCGGATCCCATTCGCGCGCGAATAGGCTCTGACCCCTTGCGGTATGCAGTACACGCTGCAGCCTTGTGCAGTCGATCAACAGTCAGCTCTACCCGCCGTACAGTGCCCTTCTCTGCGAGGGAGTGACGTCAAAGATCCCCGCATCGATCAGCTTCCCGTAGTGGTCCCTGTTGCCTGGGCCTGGTGGGTCGCAGCGAAGCAGATTGTCGAGGGAACCATCGGGTGCATCCGAGGGACTCAGGCGGGCTGAGGCATAGTCCTCCGCAGTGGGACGCACCTCAGAGGGGTGCAGGTCAGGAAGGGCGGGAGAAACCCAAGCGCCAGCGTCATTGAATTGCCCTCCACAGAATTGCCCGATCTGACGCGCAAGCAGGCAACCGCTTCGTGTGTCGATGAAACCGCAGTACTGCCGTTCATGCAGAGAACCGCGCCCATCCGTCAAGCCAACCTCCCCGGATTCCACGTCAGTGACAAGCACATACCGACCGTCAGGGGACGTGGCCGGATCGGGGTCGTACTCGAACAGAGAGTACGAGCGCTTGCTCAGTGCTATGCGGCGCACCAGCTCGCCCTGTTTCATCACCGACAGGTTCCGGTAGCGACCATTTTCCTCGCCGTCGTATCGCAAGGTGATGTTGCTGCGAGCGTTCACCCATCTCCCGCTGCCAGACTTCGCATCCTCTGTTGAAGCCGCTGCTGCGAGCACAGTGAAGATCAAGCTCAACAAATTCATTCTCCAGGAGACCGTCAATTTCAGGCGGGAGCATGTGATGGGCATCAGGGGCTGGTGGTGGTGGCTTCCGGGCATTCACCTTCATCCGCCAGCTGCCGCGTCGAGAACTCCTTGATGCACAACAAGCGCTGTTCACTCTCATCGCCTGCCCGACCAATTTCCCTGCGCAGCTGGTCGGCTCCCGGGCAGCGCGCAGCGCGAGCGACAACGAGGTTGCACACAGGAACAAACGGGAAGTGCACGTCATGGCGTGGAATGTTCAGCTTCTCGTCCCAGGCCTTGAACGGGAAGAGTACATGTAACAGCCCATCTGCCGCCTCATCCTCGCTTGGTCGCGTGAGGGCGACATCCGGAGCATCCCTGAGCAACGTCGCATAGGCGTCCAGGAAGCGACGGCCGTACCGATCACGCTCCGCCGGTGTGCTCGCCTGCCGCAAGGCGGTGTAGTCCGGGAAGAGGCTGTCTACATCGGGTCCGCCGCAGGTCACGCCGGACGAACGTGAGCTGTCATTGTCCGGGGGCTGTACATGGCAGGTCGTACGTTCAAGTCTCTCTGCAAGTATCTCGAGCACCTTGCCAATACTGGCACCAGGTGTGGCATCGCCCTCGAGCTCGCCGACGACGACAGCCAGGCTGTCGCCCACCGATGGGATGTGTTCGCGCTCGGCGTTCAGGCCGACTGCCGCGACATCAATGGACTGCTCGCTGGCATCGGAAGCTCCGGCCATGAGAAGACATCCGGTCAGAAATGCAAATACGCGTCGCATCTACGCATGTTATTGGAGGTGGGATACTACCTTCAGCGCGCTGACGTCGTGCGGCAATGAAACAAGTACGAATCTACATATCAGCCCAGTATTTGATCGTACCGGTGCGGGATGACGTATCCAGCCACACGGAAGACGGGGACTTCTAGCAAGAACTGCCAACTTCTGACGCAAATGGCCCGAACTCCCTTTGTTCGCCAGTACGCTCCATAGCATGTGTGATTCATCGAATCGGATCGGGGAATGCGCAGCGTACTTCTGGCAGCGATCATCACTGTCTCAGCGCCAGCGGCCGGCGCAGAAACGCATGTAGCCGCCGGCGGTGCGACACCGCAGGGAAGCCTGCGAGTCGAGGAAAGATCGCCCGTGATCAAACAACTTTGCAAGACAGAGAAGGTCTGGCTGTCCTGGAACAAAGCCGTACCAAACGCAACGCTGGTGACCTGCGATTGCAGTTGCACATCGCATGACAACTCAGGATGGCTTGTTGAGGCGCAACCGGAAGTCGACACCTATCGGGTACATCGAGTCTCTCTCGGCAAGGTTTTCAGTCCCACGGAGTTACGTCGGGCTGGTGCGCGGATTCAGGACATCGTCTCGTCGCATCCGTGGTGTTCAGCCGCCAGACCGAGCGTGCCGACGAATGCCGTGTTCGCGACGTTGGTGAAGCAGCCCACGGAATCGGGCGATGAGCCTTACTGCTTTACACCCCACTTCTTCGTAGGTGATCCAAAAGCCCCCCTGAGAAGAACTCCAGTTTCGGGTGAACTGTTCTCCGATTCGCCCGCAGCAGAATCAGCAGTGATCGCGCGGGAGGTCAAGATGCTGCGTGACTGGAGGCGGGAGTTTGCGCCTGAGTAGGGCCTTGGTGCCCTCGGACAAGAAATGAGGGCTATACATTATGGAGTTTCAATGATGTTTGTTTTGAAGCGCGTGGCGCTGGCATTTCTTGCTGGCCCACCTCTGCTCTTGTCTGCCTACGCTGTGGAAGCCAGCGCGATCTATGGCGTCAACCACACCCATTGGGCGATCAACCGGTTCAGTGTCGATGGCCGTTCGGCGATTGACATTATTGGTCCGTATCAAGGTGGCGGTGGAGGGTGCTGCTACATGGCCCCAGATCAATGGCAACCAGGAACGATGGTACGGGTCGATTGGGAAACGGGGGTAGGAGGCTCAAAAGGATTTCCTGGATTTGCTGATGAGGCGAAGTACGACGCCTGGCTGCAGCAGATCGAGGCACAAAAGAGGACGCACAGCAAAGTCGTCCCCGTCCCGGATTACACCGATCAGAGAGTCTGCGGCATCACCGTGCACTTCCTGCCATGTGATGACATTCAGGTCACCACCTCCTGTTACGCCTACGGCAGCCCCGAGTACCCGATCAAGATTCCGCTTGAGTTGCCAGAACCGCAGTCTTGCCCGGCACAACGTACCGACCAGCAGAAGGCGTATTGATGGACGGGTTTGCATGCGAGGGTGAACGCATGCAAGGCGGTTGGGATGTACCCGAATGAGACCCCGCGCCACGGTGTGAAGGTTGGCATGCGAGCCGAGTACGGCTCGACCCTACAATCGGCCCATGACCACCATCGCTCCAGCCGACCTCCGCGCCCTCCTGCACACCCTGCGCAGCGCCTGGCAGTCGCAGCGGCCCACGCTCGACCAGCGCGAAGCCGACCTGCGCCGCCTGCGCGAGGCCTTGAAGCCCCGCCTGGACGAGATGGCCCAGGCCATCGCCGAGGACTTCGGCCACCGTGCCCACGTTGAATCGAAGCTGGCCGATGGCATGAGTGTGCTGTCGGCCATCGACCACCTGCGCCGCCACCTGCGGCGCTGGTCGAAACCGCAGCGGGTCGGCGCCGGCTGGCGGTTGTGGCCGGCACGCGCGCAGCTGCGGCCGACGCCACTGGGTGTGGTCGGGGTGATCTCGCCATGGAACTATCCGGTCACCCTTGCCCTGGTGCCGCTGGCCACCGCGATTGCTGCCGGTAACCATGTGCTGCTGAAGCCTTCGGAACACACCCCGCGCACCAGCGCGTTCCTGGCCGATCTGCTGGCCAGTGTGTTCCCGCCCGATCGGGTGGCGGTGGTGCAGGGCGGGGCGGATGTGGCGGCGGCGGTGTCCTCGCTGCCGCTGGACCATCTGCTGTTCACCGGCTCGACGGCGGTCGGCCGCAAGGTGATGGCCGCCGCGGCTGAGCATCTGGTACCGGTCACACTGGAGCTGGGCGGCAAGTCGCCGGCGATTGTCTGCCGCGATTTCCCGCTGGACAAAGCCGCCGCGCGGCTGGCCACCGGCAAGTGGTTCAACGCGGGCCAGACCTGCATCGCGCCGGATTACGTGCTGATCGATACGGTCCGCCAGCGCGAGTTCGTACAGGCGCTGCAGCAGCAGGTGCGCGAGCGCTATGGCGACTTCAGCGATGCCGACGACTACACCCGCATCATCAATGAAGGCCAGTACCGGCGCCTGCAGGGCTACCTGGCACAGGCGCGGCAGCGCGGGGTGCCGGTGATTCCGCTGGCGCAGGTGGATGACGCGCGCGCCGACCGCGAGCGCCTGCTGGTGCCGACCGTGGTGCTGGACCCGCCGGACGACCTGGACCTGATGCGCGAGGAGATCTTCGGGCCGATCCTGCCGGTGCGGGCCTATCCGGACCTGGAGGCGGCGCTGGCCGACGTGCTGTCCCGCGACCGGCCGCTGGCGCTGTATCCCTTCAGCCACGACACGGCGACGGTGGAGCGCATCCTCGGCCAGGTGGTGGCCGGCGGGGTGACGGTGAACGACACGCTGCTGCACTTCGCCGCCGATGGATTGCCGTTTGGCGGGGTCGGGGCCAGCGGCATGGGCGCGTACCATGGCCGGGCCGGGTTCGATGCGATGAGCAAGCGGCTGCCGGTACTGTGGCAGTCGCGCTGGGCGGCCAGCGACCGGCTGCGCCCGCCGTACTCGAAGATTGCGGGGTTGTTGAAGCTGCTGCTTCGGTAGTGCCCACCTGGGGTGGCACGCGTGCCAAGCGCACCCGGGTAGAATGCCCGCATGAAAATCGCCTCGTGGAACGTCAATTCGCTCAATGTCCGCCTGCCGCACCTGGAGCAGTGGCTCAAGGACTTCGGCCCGGACATCGTCGGCATCCAGGAAACCAAGCTGGAGGACCACAAGTTCCCCGATTCGGCGCTGATCGCCGCCGGCTACCGCAGCGTGTTCGCCGGCCAGAAGACCTACAACGGCGTGGCGCTGCTGTCGCGTGAGCCGGCGCAGGACGTGCAGATCGGCATTCCCGGTTTCGAGGACGAGCAGAAGCGCGTCATCGCCGGCACCTTCGGCGACCTGCGGGTGATCAACCTGTACGTGGTCAACGGCCAGGACATCGGCACCGACAAGTACGCGTACAAGCTGCGCTGGCTGGAAGCGGTGCATGCGTGGGTCGCGCAGGAGCTGCAGCGCCACCCGAAGCTGATCGTGATGGGCGACTTCAACATCGCCCCGGACGCCCGCGACGTGCACGACCCGGAGGTGTGGAACGACAACCACATCCTGACCTCCACCGCCGAGCGCGGCGCGCTCAACAAGCTGCTGCAGCTGGGTCTGCACGATGGCTTCCGCCTGCACAACGACGAGGCGGGCACCTTCAGCTGGTGGGATTACCGTGCCGCCGGCTTCCGCCGCAACCTGGGCCTGCGCATCGACCTGACCCTGGTCTCCGACGCGCTGAAGGGCAGCGCGGTGGCCTCGGGCATCGACCGCGAGCCGCGCACCTGGGAACGCCCGAGCGACCATGCGCCGGCGTGGGTGCAGATCGGTTGAACGAACAGGGCCCGACGATTGCCGGGCCCGTTCTGGAACATCTGCCGGCCAGTGGCCGGCACTACCCTCAGATCACCGTATGCTCTTGCGGGTGAACAGGTTGACGATCGCCAGCAGGATCACCGCGCCGATCAGCGAGAACAGGAAGGTGCGGATGGTGATCGCTTCGTTGATGCCGCCGCCGAACAGCCAGCCGGAAATCAGCGCGCCGACGATGCCGACCACGATGTTGAGGATGATGCCCTGCTGGGCATCGCGCTTCATGATGATGCTGGCCAGCCAGCCTACGATGCCGCCGACGATCAGCCAGATGATGATGCCCATGATCGAACCTCCGGTGGGAAACTGTGACCAGTTGACGCGCACGGCCGTGAACCCGTCGTGCAATTGCGTGATGGGCGCGTGCGGATGAGCCTGCCAGCCACCCTCGACGGCCCGTGGCGCTTCGGTCCGGTAACGGTCTGGCGGCGTCCGCACGTGCCGGGCCAGCGCGGTGAACCGCAGGCCCGGCAGGTACTGGCGCAGGCGCTGGGCAGCGATCCGCAGACGCTGCCACTGGTCCGTGACGACAAGGGCCGGCCGGAGCTGAGCGGCCCGTTGGCCCACTACGGGACCGGCTGGAGCCACAGCGGTGAGGTGCTGCTGGTGGCGCTGGGCGAAGGCGTACGGCTGGGCGTGGACCTGGAACTGCTGCGGCCGCGGCCGCGTCTTCTGGAAATCGTGCGGCGCTTCTTCCACCCGCAGGAGGTGGCCTGGCTGGAACGCCTGGACGAGGCCGACCGCGAGCACTGGTTCTTCCGCGTGTGGTGCGTCAAGGAAGCCATCCTGAAGGCGCACGGCCAGGGCATCTCGTTCGGCCTGCACCGCCTGCAGCTGGCGCCGGGGGCCGATGGCGCCCTGCACCTGCGCTGGTGCGACCCGGAACTGGGCGAGGCCGCGCGCTGGCACCTGCACGAATGGCAGGCCAGCGGCCAGTTCCGTGCGGCGTTGGCCTGGTATCCGCACTGAAGCGGGGAATCAGCGCGCAAAACCGGCGATAATGTCGGCATGAGCGAACACCCACTTCCCGCCAGCGTGGCTGCCACGCTGGAACAGGGCCTGGCCAGCATGGGCCTGGACGCCGCGCTGGCGCCGCCGCTGCTGCGCTACCTGGCCCTGCTGCACCGCTGGAACGGCACCTACAACCTCACCGCCATCCGCGACCCGCAGGAGATGGTTACCCGCCACCTGCTCGATTCGCTGGCGATGCAGCCGTTCGTGGCTGATGGCAGCCTGGCCGACCTCGGTACCGGCCCCGGGTTGCCCGGCATCCCGCTGGCGATCGCCTGCCCGGGCCTGCAGGTCACCCTGGTGGAGAGCAACGGCAAGAAGGCGCGCTTCATGCGCGAGGCCGTGCGCCAGCTCGGCCTGGGCAACGCCCGCGTGGCCGAATCGCGGGCCGAAGCGCTGGACGAGGCCGGTCGTTACGACCAGCTGACCGCGCGCGCAATGGATACCCTGGCTGGCATCGTCCGCGTCGGCGGCCATCTGCTGCGCCCCGGTGGCGTGCTGCTGGCCATGAAGGGCGTCTACCCGCATGAGGAGATCGCGGAACTGCCGGCTGGCTGGCAGGTGCGTGAGGTGACCCCGCTGAGCGTGCCCGGCCTGGCCGGCGAACGCCACCTGGTCACCGTTACAGGTCCCTGATTTTCGCCGCCAGCCCTTTGTGGAACAACGGGTTGGCGATCCACGATTTCCGCAAGGGGCCGGTTGTACGCATAATGACCGGTCCCAACCATCCGTCGACGAGGCACACCCGCATGGCCCGCATCATCGCCATCGCCAACCAGAAGGGTGGCGTCGGCAAGACCACGACCGCCGTCAACCTGGCCGCTTCCCTGGCCAACGCACCCAAGCGCGTGCTGTTGGTCGACCTGGACTCGCAGGGCAACGCGACCATGGGCAGCGGCGTGGACAAGCGTGAGCTGGCGGCCTCCACCTGCGATCTGCTGCTGGGCGAGAACAGCGCCGCCGATGTGCGCGTGCAGACCGCCGAAGGCTACGACCTGCTGCCGGGCAACATCGACCTGACCGCCGCCGAGATCCAGCTGATGGGCCAGAGCGAGCGCGAGCAGCGCCTGAAGCGCGCATTGGCGCCGATCCGCGACGAGTACGACTACATCCTGATCGATTGCCCGCCGGCGTTGTCGCTGCTGACGCTCAACGCGCTGGCCGCCGCCGATTCGGTGATCGTGCCGATGCAGTGCGAGTACTACGCACTGGAAGGCCTGAGTGCGCTGGTGGAAACCATCGAAGCCCTGCGCACCAGCCTGAACCCGGCGCTGGAGATCGAAGGCGTGCTGCGCACCATGTTCGACGTGCGCAACAACCTGGCCAACGCAGTGTCGGCCGAGCTCACCGAGCACTTCGGCGACCGCGTGTTCCGCACCATCGTGCCGCGCAACGTGCGCCTGGCAGAGGCACCCAGCCATGGCCAGAGCATCGTCGGCTACGACCGCGCCTCGCGCGGTGGCGTGGCCTACCTGGGCCTGGCCGGCGAGATCATCCGCCGCAACAACGAACGCAACAAGGCCGCCAAGGCCGTGGAGACCGTCTGATGACCAGCAGCAAGCCGGCAGCCAAGAAGCGAGGCCTCGGCCGTGGCCTGGACGCGCTGCTGGGCCCGAAAGGCGCGGTCAGCCAGGTGCAGGCCACCACTGCGGTGATCGAACCGCTGCCGGGTGAAGTGCTGCGCAAGTTGCCGGTCGGCCAGCTGCAGCCGGGCAAGTACCAGCCGCGCCGCGAGATGGACGAGGGCAAGCTCTCCGAGCTGGCCGACTCGATCAAGTCGCAGGGCGTGATCCAGCCGATCCTGGTGCGCCAGCTGCCGGCAGGCAACTACGAAATCGTCGCTGGTGAGCGCCGCTGGCGCGCATCGCAGCTGGCCGGCCTGGACGAAGTGCCGGTGGTGGTGCGCGAGCTGGAAGACCGCACGGTCATCGCGATGGCGCTGATCGAGAACATCCAGCGCGAAGACCTCAACCCGCTGGAAGAAGCCGAGGCGCTGCAGCGCCTGATCAGCGAGTTCACCCTGACCCATGCCGAGGCCGCCGAGGCCGTCGGCCGCTCGCGCGCGGCGGTGTCCAACCTGCTGCGCCTGCTGGAGCTGCCGGTGGCGATCCGGCTGCTGCTGGAAACCCGCCGCCTGGAAATGGGCCACGCCCGCGCGCTGCTGACCCTGGCTCCCGAGCTGGCTGGCAAGCTGGCGCAGGAAGCGGCCGATGAAGGCTGGTCGGTGCGCGAGGTCGAGCGCCGTGCGCAGGCCTTCGCCGCCGGCAAGGTGCCGAGCAACCGCCCGGTGGCGACGCCGAAGGTGCAGCAGGCCGACATCGCCTCGCTGGAAACCGAACTGTCCGAAGCACTGGGTGCCAAGGTGGCGATCAACCACGGCCGGGGCGGCAAGGGCAAGCTGATCATCCACTACACCGACCTGGATACCCTGGACGGCGTGCTGGAAAAGCTGCGTACGCGCCAGGGCTGAGCCCGGCGCAGCGCCAGGGGGTGCGGCCTGTTCCCGCCGCGTCCTGCAGATGACAGGGAACGCACCGCCGCGCGTGCCGGGGATGCACTGCTCTCCGGTCCGTGGCCTCATCCAGGGAACAGGACATGAGCAACGAATACGAGGACGTCAGCCCGGACGGCACCCAGATACTGGTACATCGCCGCGAAAAGGACTTCGTGCCCGCCATCGGCGAAGAACAGCACATCGAGGCGATCAGCGCCCACCTCGAACGCCATCTGGGCCCGGTGTCCGGTGTCTTCCACGAGATCATCTCCGACCTGGTGCACATCGACGTGCACGTGGTGCCGGCCAATGACCACTGCCCGTACCTGCGCCTGGTCACCTCCGGCATGAGCGACCTGCCGATGACCGTGCCCGCCGAGGTGGACGCGGACGTGCCGCGCTACATGGAACTGATGGTGACCCTGCCGGCCGACTGGCCGATCTCCCAGGACGCCTTCGAGGACGAGCGCAATTACTGGCCGGTGCGCCTGCTGAAGGGCATGGCACGGTTGCCGCACGAGTACGACACCTGGCTGGGCTTCGGCCACACCATTCCCAACGGCCATCCCAGCGAGCCCTACGCGCCGGGCGTGGGTTTCGATGGTGCCATCGTGCTGTCGCCGGTGACCGCCCCGGAGGACTTCGCCACGCTGGTGCTGGAGGACGGCAGGACCATCAGCTTCATGAGCCTGGTTCCGCTGTACCCGGAAGAGATGGACCTGAAGCTGAGGAAGGGCGCCGAGGCGCTGCTCGACCGCTTCGATGCGAAGAACATCCAGGACGTGATCGAACCCGGCCGCACCAACGTGGCGAAGAAGCGTTTCGGTTTGTTCTGAGACCGGTAACATCAGGGGCCTGAACTTCGTTTCCAGGCCCCTGTCATGACCATCCTGCTCACCGGCGCTGCCGGCTTCATCGGTGCCTACACCGCCCGCGCGCTGCTCGAGGCCGGCCAGCCCGTGGTCGGCCTGGACAACTTCAACGACTACTACGACCCGCAGATCAAGCGCGACCGCGTGGCTGCGCTGTGCCCGGCGCTGGACCTGCGCACCCTGGACCTGACCGACCAGCAGGGCCTGGCGGCACTGTTCGACGAGGTGAAGCCGACTGCGGTGATCCACCTGGCCGCGCAGGCCGGCGTGCGCTATTCGCTGGAAAACCCGCACGCCTACGTCGACAGCAACCTGGTCGGCTTCGTCAACATGCTCGAACTGTGCCGCCACCGTGGCGTGCAGCACCTGGTCTATGCCTCCAGCAGCTCGGTCTACGGCGATTCGGCCACGCCGCCGTTCTCCGAGGACCAGCGCGTGGACCAGCCGCGCTCGCTGTACGCGGCGACCAAGGCGGCCAACGAGCTGATGGCCTACACCTACGCGCAGCTGTATCGCCTGCATGCCACCGGCCTGCGCTTCTTCACCGTGTATGGCCCGTGGGGCCGGCCGGACATGGCACCGCTGCTGTTCTCGCGCGCGGTGCTGGCCGGGCGGCCGATCGACGTATTCAACGAAGGCCGCATGCAGCGCGACTTCACACATGTTTCCGACATCGTGTCGGGTATCCTCGGCGCCCTCGCGCATCCGGCCGACGGTCCGGTGCCGCACCGGGTGTTCAACCTCGGCAACCATACGCCGGTCGAGCTGGAGCGCTTCATCAGCGTGATCGAGCAGGCCGCCGGCCGCCCCGCGCAGAAGGTCTACAAGCCCATGCAGCCCGGTGACATGGTGCGCACGATGGCCGATACCCGGCGCGCCCATGACGCATTCGGCTTCGACGCGGTGACCCCGATCGAAGAAGGGCTGCCGCCTGTCGTGCAGTGGTGCCGCGAGTACTTTGGCGACCGCGCCTGAGGACGGATCCTCACGCCACCAGGTTCATCTTCGGATAACCTCGGTTTCGGAGAATGCGCGGTCTTTGTCCCCCCTTGGCCGAGTGCCTTATGAGCCAACCCGAGCTTTCCGTTGTCGTCCCGGTGTTCAACGAGCGCGACAACGTCGCCCCGCTGGTTGCCGAAATCACCGCTGCGCTGCGTGGCCGGCTGCCGTTCGAGATCGTCTACATCGATGATCACTCGCGCGATGACACCCTGGCGGTGCTGCAGGGCCTGAAGGCGACCACACCGGAACTGCGGGTGCTGCACCACGTGGACCAGAGCGGGCAGAGCACCGCCGTGCGCACCGGTGTCAAGCATGCGCGGGCGCCGTGGATCGCCACCCTGGATGGCGATGGCCAGAACGATCCGGCCGATATCCCCAAGCTGCTGGCCGCGCGCGATGCCGCCGAGGCGCAGGTGAAGCTGTTCGCTGGCTGGCGCGTCAACCGCCAGGACAGCGGCAGCAAGCGCTGGGCCAGCAAATGGGCCAACGCCATCCGTGCACGCATGCTGCGCGACGATACGCCCGATACCGGCTGCGGCATCAAGCTGTTCGAGCGCAGCGCGTTCCTCGACCTGCCGTATTTCGACCACATGCACCGCTACCTGCCGGCGCTGATGCAGCGCGCCGGCTGGAAGACCACCAGCGTGCCGGTCAACCACCGCCACCGTACCGCCGGCGTGTCCAAGTACAACAACCTGGGCCGTGCACTGGTCGGCATCCGTGACCTGCGCGGCGTGGCGTGGCTGATCACCCGCAGCAAGCGCACCGCAGTGGAGGAGCGTTGATGGACCTGGAGCTGCACTGGCTCGACCAGCCGCTGACCTGGTTGTACTGGACCGGCCTGCATGTGACCGGCTGGAAGCTGATCGGCTATACCGGCGCGCTGATGTTCGGCGGCCGCTGGCTGGTCCAGTTCATCGCGTCCAAGCGTGCGGGCAAGCCGGTGATTCCGCGCCTGTTCTGGTACATGAGCGTGGTCGGCAGCCTGATGACGCTGAGCTACTTCCTGTTCTCCGCCAAGCAGGACTCGGTGGGCGTGCTGCAGAACCTGTTCCCGGCGTTCACCGCGCTGTACAGCCTGCAGCTGGACATCAAGCACCGGGGCTGGAAGCGGGACAAGGCCAGCCATTGAGGCTGCGCCGGGATGCGGTCTGCCGTGGGTAGAGTCGACTGTCAGTCGACTTTCGCGCGGAGCACGGGGTTTGCTGCATATGGCGGAAGAGCAGCCGACTGACAGTCGGCTCTACCACGCGCCTCCGGCGTTGGGGCCCCGGCCTGCGGCTGGTTCCCGGCCCTGCCTGCCGTGGGTAGAGTCGACTGTCAGTCGACTTTCGCGCGGAGCGCGGGTTTGCTGCATATGGCGGAAGAGCAACCGACTGACAGTCGGCTCTACCACGCGCCTTCGGCGCTGGGGCCCCGGCCTGCGGCCGGTTCCCGGTCCTGCCTGCGCTGCAGGCAGGACCTTCGTCCCATGCCACGGGCCGTGGGCGGTGCCATCATCGGGGTCTGCCTTCCCGGGAACCTGTGCTCGTGAAAACCCGTCTTGCCGTTGCCCTGCTGATTGCCCTGTCCGCGCCCGCCGTGGCCCTTGCCGTGCCGCCTGCCACCGCCGCACCGGCCAGCGTGGCCACCGAATCGCCCGCCGATGCCGCCTTCCGCGCGCTGTACGAGAAGGAATGGAAGTGGCGCCAGCAGGGCGGCGGCGAGGCCAGCGAAGACGAAGACGCGCCGGCCAATGCCACCCGCATGCCCGATGTCGGCCCGGCCGCGCAGCAGGCGCGCCTGAAGGTGTGGGACGAGACCCTCGCCGCGCTGAAGAAGATCGACCCGAAGACCCTGTCGCCCGACAACCAGGTCAACTACGCGATCTACCACGACCAGGTGTTCAACCTGGCCGAAGAGACGCGCCTGCGCGGCTACGAGATGCCCTTCAACGCCGACTCCTCGTTCTGGTCCAACCTGTCCTTCATGGCCCGGCGCGAGATGAAGACCGTGCAGGACTACCAGAACTACATCGCACGGCTGAACGATGTGCCGCGATACTTCGGCCAGCAGACCGAGAACATGCGTGCCGGCCTGAAGCGTGGCTTCAGCGTGCCGCGTGCCGTGCTCGATGGCCGCGAGGTCTCCATCGCCACCGTCGCCGAGCTGATGGATCCCACCGAGTCGCCGCTGTACGCGCCGTTCAAGAAACTGCCCAACAGCATTCCGGCCGCCGAGCAGGCCAGGCTGCAGGCGCAGGCGCGTGAAGCGATCAGCGGCAAGGTGGTGCCGGCGTTCCAGCAGCTGCGCACCTTCTTCGTCAACGAGTACGTGCCGCAGGCGCGCACCACCCTGGCCGCCGAAGCGATGCCTGATGGCAAGGCGTACTACAAGCAGCAGATCCACGAATACACCACGCTGGACCTGTCGCCGGACGAGATCCATCGCATCGGCCTGGATGAAGTCGCACGCATCCAGAAGGAAATGAACGACATCATCAAGCAGGTGAAGTTCAAGGGCAGCTTCGCCGAGTTCCTGACCTTCCTGCGTACCGATCCGCAGTTCTATGCCAGGACGCCGGAAGAGCTGCTGTCGCGTGCCGCGTGGATCTCCAAGCGGGCGGACGGCCAGCTCGGCAAGTACATGACGCTGCCGCGCGCGCGCTTCACCATCGTGCCGGTGCCGCCGGATATCGCGCCGTTCTGGACCGCCGGCCGTGGTGGCATGGGCACCTACTGGCTCAATACCTACAACCTGCCGTCGCGCCCGCTGTACAACCTGCCGGCACTGACCCTGCATGAGTCCGATCCGGGCCACGCGCTGCAGGGCGCCATTGCCGCCGAGCAGAAGAACCTGCCCGAGTTCCGCCGCAATGCCTACATCTCCGCCTATGGCGAAGGCTGGGCGCTGTACTGCGAGAAGCTGGGCGTGGAAATGGGCATCTACGAAACCCCGTACGAGGATTTCGGCCGCCTGACCTATGAGATGTGGCGCGCCGCGCGCCTGGTGATCGACACCGGCGTGCACAGCAAGGGCTGGACCCGCGAGCAGGCGCTGGCCTACCTGCGTGACCACACCGCGCTGAGCGAGCATGAAGTGACCACCGAAGTGGACCGCTACATTTCCTGGCCGGGCCAGGCGCTGAGCTACAAGCTGGGCGAGATCGCCATCGTGCGCCTGCGCGCGCAGGCCGAGAAGGAACTGGGCGACAAGTTCGACATCAAGGGCTTCCACGACACCCTGCTCAAGCAGGGCTCGGTGCCGCTGCCGGTGCTGGAACAGCAGATCCAGGCCTACATCGCCGAGCGCAAGAAGGCCTGACCGCTACCGGGTAGTGCCGGCCGCTGGCCGGCAACCTGCACGCACCGCGATCGTTCGACATTGCCGGCCAGCGGCCGGCACTACCTCGGACCGGGAAACGGGGTCGGATCACAGGATCCGACCCCGTGGTCTTTCACCCCACCGCCCGCGGCTTGGCTACCCGCGCCGCGAAGGTCGGCAGCACCAGCAGGGTCAGCACGGTGGCGGTGATCAGGCCACCGATCACCACCGTCGCCAACGGCTTCTGCACTTCCGCACCGGAACCGCTGGCAATCGCCATCGGAATGAAGCCGACGATCGCCACCAGCGCCGTGGTCAGCACCGCACGGATACGGCTCGATGCACCGTTGATCGCTGCCTGCAGCGGCAGGTCACCGGCATCCAGGCGTTCGCGGATCGCCTGCATCAGCACCAGGCCGTTCAACGTGGCCACGCCGGATACCGCGATGAAACCCACCGCTGCCGACACCGAGAACGGCATGCCACGCAGCAGCAGCGCGAGGATGCCGCCAACCAGCGCCAACGGCACGCAGCTGAACACCAGAATGGCTTCCTTGCCGCTGCGCAGGGCCATGAACAGCAGGCTGCCGATCAGCAGGAACACCACCGGCACCACCGTCGCCAGCCGCTTCTCCGCGCGCTGCAGGTTCTCGAACTGACCGCCCCAGGTCAGGTAGGCACCCGGCGGCAGTGCCACGTCGGCCACCGCTGCCTGTGCCTCGCCGACGAAGCCGCCCAGGTCGCGGCCACGCACATTGGCCTGCACCACCACACGGCGGCTGCCATTGTTGCGGCTGATCTGGTTCGGCCCTTCGCTCACCGTGATGCGCGCCACCGACGACAGCGGAATCACCAGCCCTGACGGCGTGGCGATCGGCAGTGACGCGAGCTGGTCCGGATCGTTGCGCGAGGCATCGTCCAGGCGCACCACCACGTTGAAGCGGCGGTCGCCCTCGAAGATCTTGCCGGCCGCCGTGCCGCCGATGCCGGTGGACAGTGCATCACTGACGTCTGCGGCGGTCAGCCCGTACTGCGCCGCCGCCACGTGGTCGATCGCCACGTTGAGCGTAGGCAGGCCGGAGATCTGTTCCACCCGCACGTCGGCCGCGCCGTTCACCGCACGCAGCTTCAGCGCCACTTGATCGGCCACCTTCTGCAGCTGGCTGAAGTCATCGCCGAAGATCATCACCGCCAGGTCGGTACGCACGCCGGAGATCAGCTCGTTGAAGCGCAGTTCGATCGGCTGGCTGAACTCGAAGCTGTTGCCCAGCTGCTGCCCGGCCAGCTTTTCGAAGCGCGCCACCAGTGCGTCCTTGGCCAGCGTCGGATCGGGCCAGTCCTTGCGCGGCTTCAGCACGATCACACTGTCGGAGATGTTGGTCGGCATCGGGTCGATGGCCGCCTCGGCGGTACCGGTACGCGAGAATACGGTTTCCACTTCCGGCTGCTTGGCAATTGCTTTTTCCAAAGCCAGCTGCATCGCCAGCGACTGCTCCAGCGAGGTCGAGGGCACGCGCAGGGCCTGCATCGCCACGTTGCCTTCGTCCAGCGTCGGCATGAACTCGCGGCCCAGCAGCGAGAACGCGCCGATGCCCACCACCACCATCATCACCGCACCGGCCAGCACCGTGCGCGGATGCGCCACGGCCTTGCGCACCACCGGTTCGATGCGTGCACGCAGCACGCGGATCAGCTTCGTCTCGTGCTCGCCACCTTCGGCATGCGTATCGCCGTCCTTTACCTTTGGCTCGCGCACCAGCAGCGCGGCCATCGCCGGAACGAAGGTGAAGGAGAACAGGAAGGCACCGACCAGGGCCAGCATGAAGGTCGCCGCCATCGGGTGGAACGTCTTGCCCTCCACACCTTCCAGCGTGAGGATCGGCGCGAACACCAGCAGGATGATCAGCTGGCCGAAGGCCGCAGGGCGCGCCATCTTCATCGCCGAATCGGCGGCCACGCGCAGCCGCTCCATCGCGGTCAACGCACGGCCCAGTTCGGCGCGGCGCTGGCCCAGCATCAGCAGGGTCGATTCGACCACGATCACCGCACCGTCCACCAGGATGCCAAAGTCCAGCGCACCCAGGCTCATCAGGTTGCCGCTGATCCCGAAGCGGTTCATGCCGATTACTGCGAACAGGAACGACAGTGGAATCACCAGCGCGGTGATCGCTGCTGCACGCAGGTTGCCCAGCAGCAGGAACAGCACCACCACCACCAGCAGCGCGCCCTCGGTGAGGTTCTTGGCCACGGTCTTGATGGTGGAATTGACCAGCACGCTGCGGTCCAGCACCGGCGCGGCCACGATGTCGGCCGGCAGCGATTTGTTCACCTGTTCCAGGCGCGCCGCAGCGGCCTGCGCCACGGTGCGGCTGTTGCCGCCGGCAATCATCAGCGCGGTACCCAGCACGGCTTCATGGCCGTTGCGGCTGGCCGCACCCAAGCGCGGCGCGCGGCTCAGCTCGACCTCGGCCACATCGGCCACGCGCACCACCACGCCATTGCGGGTCGCCACCGGCGCCTGTGCCAGATCCTCGGTGGTCAGCGCCAGGCCATCGGCACGCACCACCAGTCCTTCGCCGGCGCGCTGCACGAAACCGGCACCGGCCTGCACGTTGGAACGCTGCAGGGCGGTGACCAGATCGGCCAGGCCGAGGCCGTGCGCGGCCAGCCGTGCGCTGTCCGGATGCACGCCGTATTCCTTGACGTAGCCACCGACCGTATCGACGCCGGCCAGCCCCGGGCTGGAACGCATCTGCGGCGCGATGATCCAGTCCTGCACGGTACGCAGGTAGGTGGCACGTTCTTCCGGCGTGCGCAGCAGATTGCCTTCCGGCGTGCGGTAGACCTCGCCGGCCTGCCAGCCCGCTTCACCCGGCTTGGCCAGCCTGGCCGGATCGAACGCGGTGAAGTCCACGGTCCACATCAGCACTTCGCCGAGGCCGGTGGTAACCGGCGACAGCATCGGCGACGCGCCATCGGGCAGGTCTTCAGATGCCTCGCGCATGCGTTCGGCCACCTGCTGGCGCGCGAAGTAGATGTCGGTCGCATCGGTGAAGATCGCGGTGACCTGCGAGAAGCCATTGCGCGACAGCGAACGCGTGGTGGTCAGGCCAGGGATGCCGGCCAGCGCGGTTTCCAGCGGGTAGGTCACCTGCCGCTCGATCTGCTCCGGGGTCAGCGCCGGTGCCACCGTGTTGATCTGCACCTGGCGGTTGGTGATGTCCGGCACCGCGTCGATCGGCAGCTTGCCCAGCTGGAACAGGCCCACCGCGGCGATCAGCGCCGCCATGAACACCACCAGCCATCGGTGGCGCACCGCTGTTTCAATGATCAGCTTGAACATGGTCGCCTCCTCAGTGGCCGTGCTCGGCTTCGCCCTTGGCCAGTTCGGCCTTGAGCAGGAAGGCATTGGCACCGACGATGCGCTCGCTGCCGGTCAGGCCACCGAGGATCTCGATGCGTTCACCAGCGCGACGGCCGGCCAGCACCGGCTGTGCCTTGAAGCCGCCTTCGACGGCGACGAACACCGCGCTGCTGCCATCGACGTTCTGCACTGCATCGGCCGGGACGCTGAGCGAGTCGTCCTGGCCTTCGGTGACCACCACCGCCGATACCGGCGAACCTGCCGGCGGCAACGAGGCATCCACCGGCGTGGCACGGATGACCGCGACGCCGCCCTGCTGGCGCACATCGGCGGCCGAACCGGTGACGGTGGCGGTGAAGCTGCCACCCGGCACGCTGACTTCCAGCTTCATGCCGGGCGTGACCTGCGCGGCCAGCGCCGGCGGTGCGGTGAACACCAGCTCGTTCATCGTCGGGTCGGCGACGTCGGCCACCGCGCTGCCGGCGGCGACCACGCCGCCCGGGGTGACCTGCACGTTGCCGACGATGCCGGCCACCGGGCTGGTGATGCGCACGCGACCGCTGGCATCGGGCGCACCGTTGGCGGCGGCCTGGGCCTGCGCGGCAGCAGCCTGGGCCTGTGCCGCCAGCGAACGTGCACGGGAGGCTTCCATCTCCTGGCGGGCGACCACGCCCTGGTCGACCAGCGCCTTGTCGCGGCCATAGGCCAGCCGCGCGGCTTCGGCTTCGGCCGCTGCGGCCAGCGCATTGGCGCGGAACACCGCCGCTTCGCCGCTGACCACGATCGCCAGTGCCTGGTTCTGCTTCACCGCGGTGCCCGGTGCGACCAGAACGCGTTCGACGCGGCCGGTCACGGTCGACGCCACCGAGGCGCGTGCACCGACCGACGGTTCGACCCGGCCGGACAGGCGCGTGGAGCCACCGCCACCGCGACCGATCGCGACCACTTCGATACCGGAGGCCTTGATCTGCTCCGGGGTCAGCTGCACCACGCCTTCGTCGGCGTCAGCAGGTGCCTTCGCGGTTTCTGCCTTGGCTTCCTTGCTGCCGGCGGCATGGCCGTGGCCATCGTCGGTGCCGGCCTTGGCCGCAGCGGGGTTTTCATTGGCAGGCGTCTGCGCGTTGCCGGCGCAGCCAGCCAGCAGGACGGTCAGCAGCACGCCGCCGATCAGCGGGAAAGTGCGGGAGAGAGTCATGGAGCCTCCACAAAGGGTGCGCGCCCTTCCAGGCGGGCAAGATCGATTTCCGCGGCGACGCGCGACAGGCGCGCATCCACGGCGGTGCCGCGGGCGGCGATGAGGGCGCTGCGCGTGCTGCGCAGTTCCAGCTGCGAGATGCGTCCGGCGTCGAAGCCAATGCGGGCCAGGCGATACGCCTCTTCGGCGGCGACCACGCTTTCATCGGCGGCGTGGGTACGGCTGCTGGCGGCCTTCAACCCGGCCACCGCAGAGAGGCGCTCGGCCTCGCTGTCGCGGCGCTGCTGGTCCAGGCGTGCTTCGGCCGCGCGCTGGTCGGCATTGGCGGCGCGGATGCCACCGCGGTTGCGGTCGAACAGCGGGATGCTGAGGCTGACCCCGAGGTTGTAGGCGCGCTCGCCGCCTTCGCGGAAGCGGGTCTGCGCGGCGGTGACACTGAGGTCGGGCAGGGCACGCTTGCGCTCCACCTCGACCAGCTTGCCCGCCGCATCGGCTTCGGCTTCGGCAATGCGCACCGCCAGCGCCACGTCGGTGGCACCGCGCGGCAGCGGCGGCGCACGGTCGAGCAGGCTGTCGTTGATCGACTGCACCGGTGCATCCAGCAGTGCAGCACCGGCCAGGCGGGCCAGCGCGGCATCGCGGAACGCCTGCGCTTCATCCAGCGCTGCGCTGGCGTTGGCCACCTCGCTCTGCGCCTGCACCGCACGCAGCTGCGGTTCGCGGCCCTGCTTGACCAACGCGTTGACGGCGTTGGCGTCAGCGCGGGTGAGGGTCAGTGCTTCTTCGGCCAGGGTGTAGCGGCGCAGTGCACTTTCCGCCTGTGCGTAGACCACCGCCAGCTGGCTGGCCACGTCGCTGCGGCTTTGGGCACCACGCAGGTTGGCGGCCTGTGCTTCGGCCCGGGCCGCACGGACGCGCGCGCCACGCTGGCCCCAGACCTCCAGCGGCTGGGACAAAGTGAGCACGGTATCGGCCTTGCCCATGCCGCCGTAGGAGCCGGTGCCCCAGGCATTTTCAGCTGAGTAGGAGAGGGAAGGGTTGGGCAATGCACGGGCCTGGTCGGCGCGCGCGTCGGCGGCCTCGGCCAGCGCCGCACCCACGCGGGTGCCGGGCAGCTGGTCCAGGCGTTCAAGCAGGGTGTCGTAGGAAGGGGCGGCTTGCGCCATCACCGGTGCCGCCGGGGCCAGGCCCAGCAACACGGCGACGACCAGCCCGGCCGCGCGCGGCGACCGAGGTGTCAGGATCGACATAGGGGGGATTCCGGTTGTGAGTGAAACGGGAGCCCGCAATCGCGGGACGCGCTCAACTCACGCCCGGGGGGGACGCGTCAATTCATCCTGGGCGACCGCATAGGTCGCCGCGTCGCCGGCATTCATCCAGCGCGCCGGCAGTGGCGCACCGAAGGCGGCGAGGGTACTGGCCGGCAGGCTCAGGTTGGAGTGGTGGCAGTGGTTGTGGCCACAGGCACCAACATGCTTGCCGTCGGTATCGCCATCGGAATCCGGTGCGGACTCCACGTGCACCGTGCTGGCGTGCGGTTCCACCGTGCAGGCCAGCGCGTCGGCCACCGGCACGACCACGAATGCCGCCATCAGCAGCATCATCAGGTACGTACGCAGTTGGCGGGTGATCCGGCGCATGGAAGGGAGGCTAGCAAGCGGTTTTCGCCGGATACAATATCAATGGCCGCTTCGGGAATACGTCGGAATCTCCCGTTCAGGTGGGCCGGGCGCGGGGTCGGATCCCTTTCCGCCGGAAAGGGCTCTGACCCCGACACCTTGCTGCCGGCCAGCGGCCGGCACTACCGGTCTGCAGGCAGCTTCGCGATCACCTTGATCTCGAACTGGAACCCATACAGCCAGGTCACGCCGATGCCGGTCAGGGTCGGGTGCGGCGCCTCGCCCCAGTACTCGGGCACGATCGCCCAGGCCTTCTCAAAGTTCTTCTCTGGATCGACCAGGAACACGGTCACGTCGATCACGTCATCGAACGTGCAGCCCGCAGCAGCCAATACCGCATTGAGATTCTCGAAGGCGCGGCGCACCTGCGCTTCGAAGTCCGGCTCGGGCGAGCCGTCCTCGCGGCTGCCGACCTGGCCGGAGACGAACAGGAAGCCATTGGATCGGATCGCCGGCGAGTAGCGGTTGCGCTCGTACAGGGCCTGGCGGCCGGCGGGGAAAACGACATCACGCTGTGACATGGGGAAGATCCCGTGGGAGAGAACGCCATCCTCCACGTCAGTGCTGTCTGGATAAACCGCGATGATCGGCCTAGATTGATTGCCAATTCCAAACAATCATGGCCCGCCATGGACCGTTTCGAGGCAATGCGGGCCTTTGCCCGGGTAGTGGAAACCGGCAGCTTCACCCGCGCCGCGCAGACCCTGCAGATCAGCCGAACCACGGTCACCCAGCTGGTGCAGCAGCTGGAGGCACACCTGCGGCTGCGCCTGCTCAACCGCACCACGCGCCGGGTCAGCGTCACCGCCGACGGCGCGGCCTACTACCCGCGCATCGCCCGCCTGCTGGCCGAGCTGGAAGAAGTGGAGGGCGGGCTGGGCGACGCGGCCACCCAGCCACGCGGGCGGCTGCGCGTGGATGTGCCCGGGCCGTACGCGCGGTTGCGGCTGGTGCCGGCGTTGCCGGATTTCCAGGCGCGCTACCCGGAGATCCAGCTGGACATCGGCGTCAGCGACCGCGAGGTCGACGTCATCGCAGACAACGTCGATTGCGTGATCCGGGGTGGCACCCCGACCGACCCGGCACTGGTGGCGCGACCGCTCGGCGCCCTGCCGATCGGTTTCCACGCCAGCCCCGGCTATGTGCAGCGTTTCGGCCTGCCGACCGATCCGCGCGCGCTGGAAGGCCCCGATCACCACATGGTCGGCTTCCTCAGCCCGCGCAGTGGCCGGGCGCGGGTGTTCAGCGCGCAGCGCGGCGATGAGCGCGTTGAGGTGCAGGGCCGCTATACGGTCGGCTTCGATGATGGAAACGCCTATCTGGCCGCGGCGCTTGCGGGGCTGGGCGTGGTGGCGCTGCCCAGCTACATGGCCGAGCCGCACGTGGCGCGCGGCGAGCTGCTGCCGGTGTTGCAGGACTGGCAGCTGCCGCCGATGCCGATGCACGTGATGTTCCCGCCGAACCGGCACATGAGCCAGCGGCTGCGGGTGTTCATCGATTGGGTGGTGGAAGCGTTGGGGTGAGTGCATCGGTCGCGTGCGAAAATCGGCGTGCACGTACTGGAGAACGCACACCCTGATGAGCCGCATCGTTGCACTGGATACCGAAACCACCGGCATCTCCCACCGCCTGGGGCACCGGGTGATCGAAATCGGTGCCGTCGAACTGATCGATGGCCAGCTCACCGGCCGCCAGTTCCACACCTACCTGCAGCCGCAGCGCAAGGTGGATTGGGGCGCACAGCGCGTGCACGGCATCAGCGATGCGATGCTGGTGGGCAAGCCGCTGTTCTCCAGCAAGGCGGCCGAACTGCTGGAGTTCCTGCGCGGCAGCGAGATGGTCGCGCACAACGCTACCTTCGATGTGGGCTTCCTGGACAACGAGCTGCGCCTGTCCGGTATCCCCGGCACGCTGTCCCAGCACTGCCGCATCACCTGCAGCCTGAAGCTTGCGCGGGGACGCTGGCCGGGTCAGGGCAACAAGCTGGATGATGTGCTGCAGCGCCTGCGCATTCCCAGCCAGCGCGGCCTGCATGGCGCGTTGAAGGATGCTCACCTGCTGGCGCAGGTGATTCCGCACCTGCGCTGAGGCCTGGCCGCTGTCACACCGGCCGCAACCAGCGCTCGATCATTGCAACGCCACAGGCCACCCCGTCCTCATGGCTCATCGTCGCGCCCAAGGCAGCAGCCCGTGTACGCGTTGCGTCGGTTTCAACAAAGGTGATGGCTGCCGCCAGCGTTGCTGCGTCCAGCCGCTTCGGTGACAACGGTGCCGGTGCCACGCCCAACCGATACAGACGATCAGCCCAGAAGAACTGATCGGCGGCGAACGGCATCACCAGCGAAGGAACACCGGCGCGGCAGGCCGAATGCGTGGTGCCGCTGCCACCGTGGTGTATGGCGAATGCGCAACGCGGGAACAGCGCTTCGTGTGGAGTCGGCCCCAGTACGAAGACCGAATCGGGCAAGCGCATCGCAGGCAGTCCCACCCAGCCAGGAAACAGCAGCACCCGGCGTGGCGCCAGCGCCTGCAGCAGGGCCGGCAACACGCGCTCGCGATCAAAGCCGGTCATGCTGCCGAAGCCCAGATACACCGGCGCCGGGCCGGCATCGAGGAAGGCCTGCAGATCGGCCGGGGGTATCCAGGGCGCATCAGGAAGGCGCCATTGGCCACAGACGATGTGGTCGGCCGGCCAATCCGCCGGTGGCGGCAGCAGCTGCGGCGAGATGCCATAGAGCATCGGCAGGCCGGGCCACAGCGAGCGGCGCGGCGATTGCCCCAGCTGCTTGCGGGCTGCGTTGATCGGCCGACGGAACTGGCGCCAGATCAGGCCGTTGACCAGCCCATAGCTGGCGCGGTTCAACCAGCCCGGCGAGCGTCCCGGTGGCAGGAACGGAGAGCGGAAGGCCCGCGTCGGGGTCAGCGGGATCATGCCGGTGCCGATGACCGGCAGTCCGCGGCGTTCGCCCACGCTCATGCCGACAAAGGCCGCCAGGCCACCGGTCAGAATCGCATCGCAGCCTTCGGCAGCGGCATCGGCCTGGCGCATCCAGCCGCTGACATGCTGCAGCGCCATCCGTGCCAGCCCGCTACTGGCGGCGGCAACACCGTTGCCACGCGAGACCAGCGCGACCACTTCGTCATGGATGTCACCTTCAAGAGCCGCATGGGGCACATCCAGTGCCTGCGCGCTGCCCAGGGTGCCGCCATCGGCAAGCAGTGTCACCTCGTGGCCTGCGCCGATCAGCCCATGGCAGAGCATGGCCAGGGGACGCGTATCGCCTTCGGTTCCGTAGGTCAGGGCCAGCAGCCGCATGGAAAGCTCTGCAGTGAACCGGAGCAGTATGCCGGTTGGCGGGCTCCCGGCCCTGCCGGTTCAGCCGCAGCCTGTGGGTAACTTGCGCAAGTGCTTGAACCCGTGCATAATGCGCGGCTCGCTGTGTCCGGTTTTCTACCGGGCGGCGCCCCCGGGAGCACGTCCCCGGCCGCCCAACGCCAGCGTAACCCTTTGATTCTCTTGACGTGTGGTGGGCAACCATCGAGGCCGCCGTCTCCCGGGCTACGGGCTGACAACTACTACTATCGAGGTGCGCAATGTCCCGCGTATGCCAGGTTTCCGGCAAGCGAGTGCAGACGGGTAACAACGTCTCGCACGCCAACAACAAGACCCGTCGTCGTTTCCTGCCGAATCTGCACGAGCGCCGTTTCTGGGTGGCCAGCGAGAACCGCTGGGTCAAGCTTCGTGTTTCCGCGCATGCACTGCGCACCATCGACAAGAACGGCATTGATTCCGTTCTGGCTGAGCTGCGTGCGCGCGGCGAAAAGGTCTGAGGAGTAAAGCATCATGGCAGGCAAGCGCGATAAGGTCCGTATGATTTCCTCGGCCGGTACCGGCCACTTCTACACGACCGACAAGAACAAGAAGAACACCCCGGGGAAGATGGAATTCCTGAAGTACGATCCGGTCGTGCGCAAGCACGTCCTGTACAAGGAAGGCAAGATCAAGTAATCCGCAAGGATTGCTGGTCCCCGCGAAGAAACCCGCCCTTGTGGCGGGTTTTTTCATGCCCGATGTTCCCGTGGAGGGTGCCTGTGGGTGCCGACCGTTGGTCGGCACACTCCCTCCCCACCCCCGGTAGGTGCCAACCTTGGTTGGCACGCTGCTTCAACGCAGTCGAGCGCGGCTCGACTCTACAAAGGCCGGTGGGCAGAATGGCCCATCACCTCCCGACGGGCGACACGATGCTGTTCGAGTGGTTGCTGGGTTCCTACCTGCTGCTGATCGACTGGCTGATCCGGCTGGTCGCGCTGTGCTGGATTCCCACCCGCACCACGCCCGGCGCGGCGCGCAGCTGGCTGCTGCTGGTCGGCTTCGTACCGCTGCTGGGCCTGCCGCTGTACCTGCTGTTCGGCCATCCGTGGCTGTCGCGCGAGCGCATCCGCCGCCAGGCCGAGGCCTCGCAGGTGATCCGTGAGGAGCAGGCGCTGCAGCATCGCCTGCGCTGGACCCCGCAGCCCGACACCGCCAGCGCCGAGATCGTGCCGCTGGTGCAGCGCCAGGGCGATTTCATGCCGGTGCACGGCAACGCCGTCGATCTGCTGACCGACTACGACGAGTCGCTGCGCACGTTGATCGCCGACATCGACCAGGCCGAAGACCGCGTGCACCTGCTGTACTACCTGATGTTCGATGACGCGGTCGGCGAGGCCATTGTCGAGGCCTTGCAGCGTGCCGCCGCGCGTGGCGTGCAGTGCCGCGTGCTGCTCGATGCGGTGGGCGCCAAGCGTGGCCTGCGCGCCTATCGCAAGCGCCTGCAGGCGCGCGACATCGAAGTGCGCGCGATGCTGCCCGGTGGCCTGCGCTGGCGCCGCAGCGGGCGCATGGACCTGCGCAACCACCGCAAGATCGCGGTGATCGACAACGAAGTGGCCTATGTCGGTTCGCAGAATCTGGCGGGCCCACAGTTCGTGCCCGGTCACCCGAACCGCGAGCTGGTGGCGCGCGTACGTGGCCCGGCAGTGGCGCATCTGGAAGCGGTGTTCGCCAGCGACTGGTACATGGAAACCGGCCAGCGGCTGGACGTCATCGCCGATGTGCCCGAGTGCAGCGACGACATCGCCACCCAGCTGCTGCCCAGCGGCCCGGCCTACCCGTACAGCAACGCGCGTGATGCGGTTGCGGCGTTGATTCATCTGGCGCGACGCCGGCTGGTGATGGTCACCCCGTACTTCGTGCCGGACGAAGCCACACTGAGTGCGCTGCGTATCGCCGCATTGTCCGGCGTGCAGGTGCAGCTGATCCTGTCGGCCAGCAACAACCAGCGGCTGACGTCGTGGGCGCAGGAGGCGTACTACGACGAGCTGCTGCGCTGTGGCGTGCGCATCGCCCTGTACGAACCGCAGTTCCTGCACGCCAAGCACATGAGCGTGGACGAGGACATCGCCGTGCTTGGCTCGATCAACATGGACATCCGCTCGTTCGCGCTGAATGCCGAAATCGGCCTGATCTGCTACGACCGCGCGCTGGTGCAACAGCTATGCGCGATCGAGGATGGCTACCTGCGTGAAGCGTGGCAGCTGGATCTGCAGCAATGGCGCAGCCGCCCCACGTGGCGGCGCAGCCGCGAGGGCATCGCACGGCTGGCCGATGCGTTGATGTGAGTGGCGCGCACAACCGGCGGGATGGGTGCAACCGGAGGGGTAGAGTCGACTGTTAGTCGACTATCGCGCGCAGCGCGGGATTTTCTGCAAGAGCAGTCGACTGACAGTCGACTCTACCCCCGTCATTCCCATCATCGCCGATGGCCTACAATCGGCGCATGACTGATTCACCGCGTAATGGCGAACTGGACCTGGCGATCATCGGTGGTGGTGCGGCCGGGGTGCTGGTGGCGATCCAGGTATTGCGCCAGGCCCACGCGCCGCTGGCGCTGGCCATCTTCGAACCCGCCTCGCAGCTGGCCCAGGGTATCGCCTATGCCACGCCATGGCCGGAGCACCTGCTGAACGTACCGGCGGCGAAGATGAGTGCGTTTGCCGACCAGCCCGGCGATTTCCTCGACTACCTGACGGCTACCAACGCCTACCCGGGCGAGGCGCGCGAGGTGCTGGGCGAGCGTTACGTGTGTCGCCATTACTTTGCTGCCTACCTGCAGCAGCGCCTGCAGGAGGCCGCTGCGGCCAGCCCGGCGCAGCTGCAGGTGATCGCGCAGCCGGTGCTGGGCCTGCAGCCGGATGACCACGGCTACCAGCTGACATTCGGCGATGGCAGCACGCTGCACGCCGCGCAGGCGGTGCTCGCCACCGGGAACAGCATGCGGCCGCTGCCGGTGGCCGGTGCCGAGGCACTGCCCGCCGATGACGTGATCGAGGCCTGGGACTACGACGGCGTACGCACCCTGGCCGGCGAGCAGGCTGTGGCCATTGTCGGCTCCGGCCTGAGCATGGCCGATACCGTGCTGGCTCTGGTTGCCGCTGGTCACACCGGCCCGCTGCATGTGATCTCGCGCCATGGCCTGCTGCCGTTGCCGCATGCGCATGGCGGCCTGCCCACGTTCGACCCGGCCACGCTGCTGCCGATGAACCTGCGCCAGCGCCTGCGCGCATTGCGCCGGTTCGCTCGTCAGGCGCAGGCCGACGGCCTGCCGTGGCAGGGCGTGATGGACCGTATCCGTCCGCACGGGCAGGCGCTGTGGTGCAGCCTCGACGAGGCCGACCAGCGCCGCTTCCTGCGCCATGTGGTGCGCTACTGGGACGTGCATCGCCACCGCATCGCCGAAGAGGTGGACGCGCAGCTGCAGACCCTGCAGGACAGCGGCCAACTGCGCATCCACCGCGCCCGCCTGCAACGCGTCTGGCGCGAAGGCGAAGCCCTGCAGCTGTCTGGCCGCGACACCTCCGGCAATGAACAGCAGTGGACGATCGGCGGGGTGATCAACGCCACCGGTGTGGAAACCCGTGCCAGTGCACTGCGCAATCCGTTGCTGCAGCAACTGCTGGCCGATGCGCTGGCCCGCCCCGGCCCGCATGGGCTGGGCCTGGACAGCACGGTGCCGGGCGACCGCCTGTGTGCCGCCGGTGGCCAGCCGCAGGCACGGCTGGGCGTGCTCGGCAGCCTGCGCATCGGCAGCCTGTGGGAAAGCCTGGCGGTGCCTGAACTGCGTCAGCAGGCGCAGGCACTGGCCACCCAGGTGGTCGCAGGAGCCGCGACGGCGATGCCGTAAAATGGGGGCATGGATGTCTCCCACCTGCTTGATGGCCTGAACCCGGCCCAGCGCGAAGCCGTCTCCGCTCCCCCCGGCCACCACCTGGTGCTGGCCGGTGCCGGTTCCGGCAAGACCCGCGTACTCACCCACCGCATCGCCTGGCTGCATGAAGTCGACGGCGTGCCGACCCACGGCATTTTCGCGGTGACTTTCACCAACAAGGCGGCCGGCGAAATGCGCCACCGCATCGACGCACAGCTGCCCCATGGCAGCCGTGGCATGTGGATCGGTACCTTCCACGGCCTGGCCAACCGCCTGCTGCGCCTGCACTGGCAGGACGCGAAGCTGCCCGAAGGCTTCCAGGTGATGGACTCGGACGACCAGCTGCGGCTGGTCAAGCGCGTGGTGCAGGCGCTGGAGCTGGACGACGGCAAGTACCCGGCCAAGCAGATTGCATGGTGGATCAACGCACAGAAGGACGAGGGCCGACGCCCGCAGCACATCCAGCCCGAGCCGCACGATGCGTGGCTGGAAACCATGCGCCAGGCTTACATCGAATACCAGGCGCGCTGCGACCGCGCCGGCCTGGTGGACTTCGCCGAGCTGCTGCTGCGCGCGCATGAACTGCTGCGCGACAACCCGGCGTTGCTGTCGCACTACCGCGCCCGCTTCCGCGAGATTCTGGTGGACGAGTTCCAGGACACCAACGCCATCCAGTACGCCTTCGTGCGCGTGCTGGCCGGTGATTCCGGCCACGTGTTCGTGGTCGGCGACGATGACCAGGCCATCTACGGCTGGCGCGGCGCCAAGGTCGAGAACGTGCAGGGCTTCCTGCGCGATTTCCCAGGTGCGCAGACCATCCGCCTGGAACAGAACTATCGCTCCACTGCCAACATCCTCGGCGCTGCCAATGCGGTGATCGCGCACAACCCGGATCGCATCGGCAAGCAGCTGTGGACCGACAGTGGCGACGGAGAACCGATCGACCTGTACGCGGCGTACAACGAGATGGACGAGGCGCGCTACATCGTCGAGCGTGCCCGCCAGTGGGTGCGCGACGGTGGCAGCTACACCGAAGTGGCCGTGCTCTACCGCAGCAACGCGCAGTCGCGCGCGCTGGAAGAGGCGCTGCTGAGCGAACAGGTGCCCTATCGCGTGTACGGCGGCATGCGCTTCTTCGAACGTGCCGAAATCAAGGACGCGCTGGCTTACCTGCGCCTGCTGTCCAACCGCAACGATGACGCCGCCTTCGAGCGCGCGGTCAACACGCCTACCCGGGGCATCGGCGACCGCACGCTGGACGAAGTGCGCCGCGAGGCGCGCGCGCAGGGCATCTCGCTGTGGGAAGCAACGATGCTGGTCACCCAGGGCAACGCGCTGGCCGCACGCGCGCGCAATGCACTGGCCGGCTTCTTGGGGCTGGTCAACGAGCTGCAGGCGCAGACCGTGCACATGACCCTCGCCGAGCGCGTGGACCACGTGCTGGCCCGCTCGCAGCTGCGCGAGCACTGGAGCAAGGAAAGCCGCAATTCGCTGGATTCGGAATCGCGCACCGACAACCTCGACGAACTGGTCTCGGTCGCTTCGCGCTTCGTGCGCCGCGCCGACGACATCGAGGAAGTGGGCGAGGACATGGACGAGCTGGTCGCGTTCCTGGCCTACGCCGCGCTGGAGGCCGGTGAAGGCCAGGCGCAGGCCGGCGAGGACGGCGTGCAGCTGATGACCCTGCATTCGGCCAAGGGCCTGGAATTCCCGCTGGTGTTCCTGGCGGGCATGGAAGACGGCCTGTTCCCCAGCGCACGTTCGCTGGAAGAAAGCGGGCGGCTGGAGGAAGAGCGCCGCCTGGCCTACGTGGGCATCACCCGCGCGCGCCAGAAGCTGGTGCTGAGCTACGCCGAGTCGCGCCGCATCCACGGCCAGGACAACTACAGCCTGCCGTCGCGCTTCCTGCGCGAGATTCCGCGCGAGCTGCTGCACGAAGTGCGCCCGAAGGTGCAGGTCTCGCGGCCTGCCTCGATGGGCGCCAGCCGGGTGATGGGCCATGCCTCGATCGAGGCGCCGCCAGTCAAGCTCGGCGCGCTGGTCACCCATCCCAAGTTCGGCGAAGGCATGGTGACCGACTACGAAGGCAGCGGCGCGCACGCCCGCGTGCAGGTCGAGTTTGCTGATGCCGGCAGCAAGTGGCTGGTGATGGCCTACGCCAACCTGACGGTGATCTGATCACCGTCAGGGGGCGGGAATTCCTGTAGAGCCGAGCCATGCTCGGCTGCTTCAGGCGGGAAAACCAGCCGAGCATGGCTCGGCTCTACAACAGCGGTCGGCTATCAGCCGATGGTGAACTTCTCCACGGCTGCCACCAACCCGGCGCGGTCCATCGCTTCTTCATCCTGGCGGTTGCGGATCAGCGCGTAGTGGCCTTCCGCCGGCGACAACACCTCGATCACTTCGCCGCGGTAGTTGGTGATCTCGATGAAGCCGTTGCTCACTCCGCTAACGTTATCGATCTCCGCTATCAATGTCTCCAGGCTCACAATGGCACCGTCCTTGTCCGTGCCGCCACCAGTGCGGGGATTGTCGAAGTACACGCTGATCTTCGGCTGCCTGGTCCTATGCAAGTTGTTGACGTCAACGATGTGATGTGTGGACCACCTGAAATCCTCTGCTGATTCGTTGCCGTTGAACTCACACCGGAAGATCGGCAGGCACAGGAACAGACCCGTGCGCTTCTCGATCCCATTCAGAAGCCCGTGATAAGTGCTGGGAACCGCCATCGCATGAGTGAACCCATAGGCGTTGGAAGGAATTTCAAAGATCGTTGGCCCATCATGTGAAAGACGGGGCGGCGCGTTCAGCACAACGCTGGCGGCGAACTCCGGATCATCGACATTTTTGGACGCGATCGCGAGGTCATGTTCCTTGGCATTTCTGATGCAGCAATAGAGCACGTACGTCGCGACTACGTACTTGCTGAAGTAGCAGTCGTGCGCCTCGGCTACCTCTGCGAACGTCGTTAACAGGTCATCCTTGGTGATCATGGGCATCTGGACGGTGGAAAGGCCCATGATGGTCTTTCGAGTGTTTTCCGGCCATGCAACTTGTCCGAATGTACCTGAGTGGGGTCAGAGCCCTTTTCCGTTGGAAAAGGGATCCGGCCCCGATTAGGCTGCGCGCATGACCCGCAACGTGCTCTTCCTCTGCAGCCAGAACCGCCTGCGCAGCCCCACCGCCGAGCAGGTATTCGCCGATTGGCCGGGCATCGAGACTGCCTCGGCCGGGTTACTGGCCGATGCCGAGGAAGTGCTCAACCCCGAGCTGCTGCAGTGGGCCGATATCGTGTTCGTGATGGAGCGCGCCCACCGCAACCGGCTGTCCAGCCGCTACAAGGCATGGCTGAACGGCAAGCGGGTGATCTGCCTGGATATCCCGGACGACTACGATTACATGGACCCGGTGCTGGTTGAGCTGCTGAAGCGCAAGGTCACGCCGTTCCTGCGTTGACGGGCTGTTATAGAGCCGAGCCGATGCTCGGCGGCGTCTGGCGCGAAAAGCAGCCGAGCATCGGCCCGGCTCTACTAGAAGGACAGAGCGTCAGTCCTGCGCCTTTGAACCGGCCGCCGCATCCTGTTCGGACATCGACTGCTGCAGGCTGCTGGTGAAACTCTTTACCGCGCGCTCCAGTGCGATCTCCCAGTTCTCGCGTGATGGCACCTGGAAGATGTTCGCGCCATGCCCGGTGGCGGTGAAGGCACGGGTCTGGCCGTCCTTCCGCGCAACGACCTGCACCGAAATGTCGGCCAGCATCTGTTGTGTGGATGACACCATCCGGAAGAAGTTCGCCGGCATCTTGACCGAGAAATCGGTGAGCGAGGCCTCCAGTTGCGTACATGAGGTTTCGCACTGATCGGCGGTGCGATAGCCCATGTTTCGCAATGCCTGGATCATGATTTCGCGCGTCTTGTCCGCCGCTGTGGTGGACTCGATGGAGACAAGGACGCCGTTGCCTTGACGAACCACCCCGGCAATGTTCTTCGCACGGTCGGCTGCCGCAACTTCCGGGTAATAGACCGGACGACCGTCGCGCACGGGCCCCACCACCACTACCGGACCCTGTTCGGGATTCACCCGGATATCGGGCACGTTCACGCGCACCACTTCGGTGCGGATGCCGCAGCCGGTGAGCAACAGCAGCAGCGCCGGTGCAATGATCGACTTCATGTATTCCCCCTGTTGGAATGATGTCCTTGCGACGCGCATTATCGCTTGGCTGGCAGACGGGGGGGGCTTTGGTCTGGGCAGGGAAAGTCGGCCGAGCATCGGCCCGGCTCTACAATAGGCGGCACTTCTTCCAGGAACGCCCCCATGACCGAACCCACGCTGCACGTCACCGTGACGTTGAATGCCAAGCTGCAACCCGAACACCGCCATGAACTGTTCGAGGATCCGCTTGACGCGTTGTTGCAGGCGGCCCAGGTGGGCGAGCTGACGGGCGGCGGCACTGCGATGTCCGATCTGGGTGAGGTCGAATACGGCGACATCGAAGTGGCGCTGGTCGATGCCGATGGCGTGCCGAAGCTGATCGACCTGCTGGAGCAGTTGGGTGCACCGAAGGGCTCGAAGATCCACGGCGCGGGCGAGGCCGACCTCAGCTTCGGCGTGACCGAGGGCCTGGGCATCTACCTGGATGGCCTGAACCTGCCGGACGAAGTCTACGAGCAGTGCGATTCCAACCACGTGTTCGAGCAGCTGTCGGAGAGCATCGACGGCCTGGGCGAGATCTGCAGCTGGTGGCAGGGCCCGACCGAGACCGCGCTGTACATGTACGGCCAATCGTTCGAGGTGATGCGCGATGCGATCGCCGGATTCGTGGCCAGCTACCCGCTGTGCCAGAACGCGCGCATCGTGCAGATCGCCTGAGCGACGTTGTTGTAGAGCCGAGCCCATGCTCGGCTGCCTTTCCCGCCAGAAGCAGCCGAGCACGGGCTCGGCTCTACAGAGAAGGGCGGGCCGGGCCTGTCCCCCGGACCACGTGACGGTGCGCACACGCCGCTGCGCGACGCCGGATTGATCCTGCTCAAGGCGCCGCCTCCACATCCGGTGTGCAATGGTGTCGTTCCCATCTGGCAGACCGCCACGGAGCCCCACCATGTACAAGCGCATCCTGATTGCCACCGACGGGTCCGAGCTGGCCGACAAGGGCCTGGCGAAGGGCTTGGAGCTGGCCAAGGACCTCAACGCCGAGGTCGATATCGTCACTGTTTCCGAGCCGTGGGCGGTCGGCATGTACGACGCCATGGGCTGGAGCGTGGGTTACATGAACAGCCCCGAGTACAAGGCCGACCGCGAGGAAGGGGCGCAGAAGGTACTGCAGCCGGCGCTGGCCAAGGCCGCCGAGCAGGGCATCACCGCCAACCCGGTACACGTGCTGGACCGCTATGCGGCCGACGGCATCATCGAGACCGCCGGCGAGCGCAACAGCGACCTGATCGTGATGACCTCGCACGGCCGCCGTGGCGTGACCCGTGTACTGCTGGGCAGCCAGACCGCCGAAGTGCTGGCACGCAGCACGCTGCCGGTGCTGGTCATCCGCTGATCCATACCCGCAGATTCAAGCGTTCCCGGGGAGGGGACCCGACGCCGGCCGCAGGATGCGCGCCGGCGTTGTTTTTTGTGGGGGATCGGGGGCGGATCCACGCATGGCGTGGATCTACTGATAGGCGGTCTCCCACGCATGGCGTGGACCCACGTTCGTTGTCCCGGTAGATCCACGCCATGCGTGGATGGGCCGTGCCAATCACCCTGAGGGGGTCAGAGCCCTTTCCTGTGGAAAGGGATCCGACCCCGGTCACAACCCCGGTCACCTCACCAGCTGTACAGCTTCCAGTACACCGGCGACACACCGTCCTTGTCGTTGTCGAAACGGCCGTCGCCGTTCTTGTCGTACATGTAGAACGGAGCACCGCGCGATGGCGTCACCTTGACCATGCGCAGCTGGCCGGACACACGGTATTCCTCGATGACATCGCCGTTGTCCATGGTGCGCTTGGAGACATCGGCGCCCTTGACGTCCACTGGGGGAGCACCTGCGCCACCCATGCTGGCGCAGCCAGCGAGCAGGAGCAGGGAAGCCAGCATCAGGGTCTTCATCGGCGGGGGCCTTTGCCTGGAGAGAGCCCTGATTATGCCCCATCGCCAGGTGCGTGCCGTGTCGTCGCGGTGCAGGCACGGGCGCGTAGAATCGGCCCATGAGCAGATTAGTCCTGATCGACGGGTCCAGTTACCTGTACCGCGCGTTCCACGCGCTGCCGCCCCTGTCCAATGCACAGGGTGAACCCACTGGCGCACTGTTCGGCGTGGTCAACATGCTGCGTTCGACGCTGAAGGAACGCCCGGCCTACGTCGCGTTCGTGGTCGATGCGCCCGGCAAGACCTTCCGTGACGACCTGTACGACCAGTACAAGGCCAACCGCCCGCCGATGCCCGATGAGCTGCGCAGCCAGGTCGAGCCGATGTGCCGCATCGTCGAGGCGCTGGGCATCAGCATCCTGCGCGTCCCCGGCGTGGAAGCCGACGATGTGATCGGCACGCTGGCCCTCCAGGGCCTGGCGCAGGACCTGAAGGTGACCATTTCCACCGGCGACAAGGACTTCGCCCAGCTGGTGCGCCCGGGCATCGAGCTGGTCAACACCATGACCGGCAGCCGCATGGATTCGGATGCGGCGGTGATGGAGAAATTCGGCGTGCGCGCCGACCAGATCATCGACCTGCTGGCGCTGATGGGCGACGCGGTCGACAACGTGCCGGGCGTCGAGAAGTGCGGGCCGAAGACCGCTGCCAAGTGGCTGGCCGAGTACCAGCACCTGGATGGGGTGATGGCGGCCGCGCCCTCCATGAAGGGCAAGATCGGCGAAAACCTGCGCGCGGCACTGGAGCGGCTGCCGCTGAACCGCGAGCTGGTGACCATCCGTACCGACGTGCAGCTGGACGCCAGCCCGACCACGCTGGCCCTGCGCGAGCAGGATGTGCCGGAGCTGACCGAGCTGTATACGCGCTATGGCTTCACCCAGGCGCTGAAGGAGCTGGGCGCGC
The DNA here is from genome assembly GCF_030985535.1 of Stenotrophomonas sp. Sm2128. Classification (NCBI taxonomy): domain Bacteria; kingdom Pseudomonadati; phylum Pseudomonadota; class Gammaproteobacteria; order Lysobacterales; family Lysobacteraceae; genus Stenotrophomonas; species Stenotrophomonas sp. Sm2128. The sequence goes on along the minus strand of NZ_JAPTFQ010000011.1, from coordinate 4,032 downwards.
CGGTGCCGGCACCGGTGGCCGCCAGCGAGGCGACCCCGAGCCTGCGCGGCACTGCGGCCGGCTTCGCGCGAGGCAGCGTCGAGGCGCCCGCCGCCGGCACGCTGGATCCGGCACTGTCCGCGCCGGGTGAATACGAGACCGTGCTGACCGCCGAGCAGCTGCACGCCTGGGTCGAACGCCTGCAGCAGGCCGACCTGATCAGCTTCGATACCGAGGCCGACGCGCTGGACGCGATGCGCGCGCGCCTGGTGGGCATCAGCCTGGCCGTCGAGCCGGGCAGGGCGGCGTACATTCCGGTCGGCCACGATTACCCGGGTGCGCCGGCCCAGCTGCCGATGCAGCAGGTGCTGGACGCACTGCGCCCGGCGCTGCAGGACCCGGCGAAGAAGAAGCTGGGCCAGCACGGCAAGTACGACCTGCATGTGCTGCGCCGCCACGGCGTGGCGGTGCAGGGCTACCACGATGACACCATGCTCGAGAGCTTCGTGCTCAATTCCACCGCCACCCGCCACGACATGGATTCGCTGGCCCTGCGTTACCTGGGCTACAGCACCATCAAGTTCGAGGACGTGGCCGGCAAGGGCGCCAAGCAGATCCCGTTCTCGCAGGTAGGCATCGACGAAGCCAGCCGCTATGCGGCCGAAGACGCCGACATCACCCTGCGCCTGCACCACGCGTTGCAGCCGCAGCTGCTGGCCGAGCCGGCGCTGGACAGCGTGTACCGCAACATCGAGATGCCGCTGGTGCCGGTGCTGGCCAGCATTGAAGCCAATGGCGTGCGGATCGACACCGACGAACTTCGCCGGCAGAGCCAGGACCTGTCCTCGCGCATGCTGGCCGCGCAGCAGAAGGCCACCGAGCTGGCCGGGCGCAGCTTCAATCTGGATTCGCCCAAGCAGCTGCAGGCGGTGCTGTTCGACGAGCTGAAGCTGCCGGCGGTGGTGAAGACCCCGAAGGGCCAGCCCAGCACCAATGAAGAGGCGCTGGAGGCGATTGCCGACCAGCATGAGCTGCCGCGGGTGATCCTCGACTACCGCGGGCTGGCCAAGCTGCGCAGCACCTACACCGACAAGCTGCCGGAGATGGTCAACCCGGACACCGGCCGGGTGCATACCAGCTACCACCAGTCCGGTGCCGCCACCGGCCGCCTGTCCTCCTCGGACCCGAACCTGCAGAACATCCCGATCCGCACCGAGGATGGCCGCCGTATCCGCCGCGCGTTCGTGGCGCCGGAAGGCTTCCAGCTGCTGGCGGCCGACTATTCGCAGATCGAGCTGCGGATCATGGCGCACCTTTCCGAAGACCCGGGCCTGGTGCGTGCCTTCGAGCAGGGTGCCGACGTGCACCGTGCCACCGCCGCTGAGGTGTTCGGGCGCACGCTGGAGGAGGTGACGCCGAACGAGCGCCGCGCCGCCAAGGCGATCAACTTCGGGCTGATGTACGGCATGAGCGCCTTCGGCCTGGCCCGCAACCTGGGCATCGACCGCGGCCAGGCGCAGGATTACGTGGCGCTGTACTTCAGCCGCTACCCGGGCGTGCGCGATTTCATGGAGCGGATGCGCCAGCAGGCCCGCGACCAGGGCTATGTGGAAACCCTGTTTGGTCGTCGCCTGTACCTGAACGACATTCATGCACGTAACCAGGGCCTGCGCGCCGGTGCCGAACGCGCGGCGATCAACGCGCCGATGCAGGGCACCGCCGCCGACATCATCAAACGCGCGATGGTGGACGTGGACCAGTGGCTGCGTGACAGCGGCGCACCGGCACGGATGATCCTGCAGGTGCACGATGAACTGGTGTTCGAAACCGAAAGCAGTTTCGTTGAAGACTTGCGTTTGCAGGTGGTCGAGCGCATGTCGCAAGCGGCCAAACTGCGGGTGCCGCTGGTGGTCGATACCGGCGTCGGCAACAACTGGGACGAAGCGCACTGAGGGTATTTCAGGCCGAAAACGACGTGAATTCGTTCATTCGTCAGAGGTTTCTGACTCGATCATGAATGTTGTCCTGATCGAGGTTCATTAAATTGGGCCCCTTCACGAACCGTTAGTGTTCGGAGTGCTTCTATAACTCTCGACAGGCGCAACGCCTGTTGTGGATCTCTCCCATCCCCTGGAGCAGATCTCGGAACGGGGACTCCTCCCCAAGTGCCCGTTCCCCGGCCCCGTTGACCTCCCCCTGGTCAGCGGGGCTTTTTATTTGTGCCGCCGCAGCACCAGGGATGGGGTCAGATCCTTGGTGCTAGGCTGGGCTACCGTTCCACAGGGGAAGACCATGCCCGATCTGTTTGCACTGGCAATGCCCTGGTGGGAGTTCATCCTGCGCGCGGTGGTGGTCTATGTCGTGGTGCTGGGCATGGTCCGGCTTGGCGGCAAGCGGGCTCTAGGACAGATCACGCCCTTCGACGTGCTGTTGATCGTGCTGCTGGGCAATGCGGTGCAGAACGCGCTGCTGGGCACCGATACCTCGCTGGGCGGCGGCCTGCTGCTGGCCGCGACCCTCATCCTGCTCAACTATGGGGTGGGCTGGCTGACCACCCGGAATCGACGCATGGAGCGGATGATCGAAGGAGAACCTACCGTAATCGCGCGCGATGGCCGGCTTTTGGAGGGTGTTCTCCGCCGCGAACTGATCAGCCGGGCCGATTTCGATGCTGCGTTGCGCCAGCAGGGTGGCCTGCGGATCGAGGATGTGCAGATCGCCCTGCTGGAGACGACCGGGCACATCACCATCCTTCCGCGGAAGGGCACCTGATCGTGCAGCACCGAGCATGGGCTCGGCGCTACAGGGCATCATTCACGGTGTGCAGCGGGTATTGCCGGCCGCCGGTTTGCGCTCGTAATAGGCGAATTGATTGCCGCTGTCGATACCGACCAGGTTGCCGTTCTGCAGCAGCTGCAGCACGAAGTCGCTGCCGATATCGCGGTGGATGAGGATGCGGCCGTCGCTCAGGCTTGCCCGCAGTGGCTGTTCGCGGCCACGGGCCTCAACCACACCACCCTCGAGGAAACGCAGCTGCGACAGCACGCTGCGCTCGGCTTCAAAGCTGCCACAGGGCAGTGCGGCGGCCGGCACCGGCGTGAGCGCTGCCGCGGGGGCGCTGGCGAGAACGGCAAGGTCTTTGGCCGGACCGCAGGCCGGGGCATCCGCGCGCTGTGCACAGGATCGCTGCAGCGCATCGCGGGCCTCCTGCAGGCGGCCACTGCTCCACAAGGTTTCGGCGGTGTCGGCGCAGAACGTTTCGCCCTGTTGCACGCGGCAAAGGTCGATCAGTTCATCAAGCTGTGCAGGTGGCAGAGGCGCATCCACGGAATGCTGCAGGCCGAGCAGGGCCTTGCCCATCATTTCCGAGGCAATCTCTTTGGCTGCCGTCATGCAACCCTCGGCGTCGAACGAGGGCAGCTCCTCCCTGCAGATCTCGGGAATCGGCGGTTCTTCCTTTCTGGGCGCTGCGTCCTTGGCCTGCTGCTGGTAGGTCTCCAGCAGGCGCATGCAGGCTGCGCCCACGCCCTCGGCGCACCAGGCGTGCAGTTTCACGGGTGCGGCCTCTGGCAGCGCCTCCAGGCACTCGGAGGTGTTCATCACGCAACCGTCCTCGACGGGCTGCGGCATCGTCTTGCAGGCGGCGGCGTGCTCACGGGTGAACTCGCGATAGGGCGTGCTGATCGTGCGGTCGTTGTCCGAGAAGTACCAGTTTTCCAGCTGGCCCGTGGAGAGGTTGCCGGTACCGAGCACGTCTTCCTGGCGGGCGATGCGCAGTTCCTCGGTGGCCTGGTAGGGGCCGGACAGGAAGCCGTGGCCTTCGCTCTCCAGGGTCAGCGTGGTGTTGCCGCTGCTGTCCTTGTAGGTGCCGCAGGCCATCGACTGCGCGGCGGCCGGCAGGCTGGCCGAGGCCAATGCAAGCAACAGCAGGGAGCGCCAGCCCACAGCGCGGGGGCGGGGGGAAACAGCAGCGGGCATGGGGTCATCCTTGAAGGAAGTGAGCAGGGCCTGTCCGGTGCGGGGCGCACCACAGGCGCGAGAAGGGGCCCCCCC
>NZ_JAPTFQ010000119.1:0-8608 GCF_030985535.1 Stenotrophomonas sp. Sm2128 | reverse complement strand
CCGCTGGCCGGCAACCCTGGGGACCAAGGACGCCGGCCAGCGGCCGGCACTACCGCGGTCACCCGAACTCGAACCCCATCTCCGGCAGCGCCGGGCCGACGAAGTCGCCCTGCACGTAATCCACGCCGGCACTGAACAGCAGGGTCATCGAATTGGCGTCGCTGACGAACTCGGCGATGGTGCGGATGCCGGCCTCCTGCGCGCGTGCGGTGATCTGGCTGATGCGGTCGATGTTCTCGCGGGTGGCCGCCAGATCGCTGGTGAAACCGCGGTCCAGCTTGAGGAACTGCGGCTGGAAGTGGGCGAGCAGCTGGAACGAGTCCAATCCCGAACCGAACTGCTCCAGCCCGATGCGGCAGCCCAGTGGCGCCACTTCGGCAAGGAACTGCTGCGCACTGCGCAGGTGGGTGAACACCTTCGCTTCCGGCGCATGCAGCCACAGCCGTTCGCCGGGCACGCCCTGCGCCTGCAGCTCGCGCCGCAGGGTGGCGATCATCTCTGGGTCGTCGAACGATTCCGGCGTCACCTTCACCAGTACCTGGGTGGCGTGGCCCTGGCGTGCGCGCTGACCCAGTACGGCGATGGCCTGCGAAACCACCCAGCGGTTGATCTCCGCCAGCAGGCCGTACTCCTCGGCGATGCCCAGGAACGCGGTCGGGCTCAGCAGTTCGCCGTTGTGCTCCAGGCGCAGGTAGGCCTCGTACAGCTCCAGCGGCTCGCCCTGCAGGTTCAGCACCGGCTGGTAGTGCAGCTGGAAGCCGTCGCCGGCCAGTGCTTCACGGATACGGGTGACCCAGCGCAGCACGCGTTCTTCCTCGACGCGGTCGGCCGCAGCCGGGTCGAAGATGCGGCAGGTATTGCCCAGTTCGGCGGCGGCATGCGTGCACTCGCTGGCGCGTGCGAGCACCTGGCCGATGCTGGCGATCTTCTCGCCCACCTGCACGCCACCGATGCTGACCGTCACCGTAGCCGAGCGCGCGCCGATGCTGAACACATGCGCTGCATACGCTTCGCGGATGCGCTCGGCCAGTGCCACGGTCTGCGCGTAGGGCCCGGCCTGCAGCACGGCGAAATTGTGTTCGCCGAAGCGGGCCAGCTGCGCGTCCTCGCCAACGACCTCGGCCAGCAGGCCGGCAAGGGCGCCGATCAGCGCGTCGGCCGAGGCCAGGCCGATGTCCGGGAGCAGGCGCGCGTAGTGGTCCGGCTCGATCAGCAGCAGGCCGAACTGGCCTTCGCTGCGCCCGGCCTGTGCCACTGCGCTTTCCAGCTGCAGCATGAAGGTCGGGCGGTTGAGCAGGCCCGTGACCTGATCGCGCTGGCGCAGGTCCTCGACCTCGCGGGCCAGCTCCGGATCGAACTCCATGCGGCGGCGAAGCACCACCTGCAGGCAGGATTCGCCTTCGTAGGTGGCAGCGGTGAATTCCATGGTTGCCGCGAACGTACTGCCATCCTCGTGGCGGGCATCGAGCTGGTACTGCGGCGGCGGCGCCTCGCCACGGCTCAGGCCCTTCAGCAGCTGCTTGAAGCCTTCCACATGCTGCGCGGCGACCATGTCCAGCAGCGAGATGCCTTCGATGTCGTCGAACTGCTCGTAGCCGAACATTTCCAGGTAGGCATCGTTGGCACGGATGTGCATGCCTTCGTGCACGTAGGCGATGGGATCGCGCGAAGAGGCGATCAGCGCATCGCAGCGGCGCTCGGTCTCGCGCATCTGCGCCTCGATGCGGCGCAGGCCGCGACGGGCCTGCAGGTCCACCCATTGGTCGCGGACCACGGCCAACAGATGCTCGGAGCGCTGGCGCAGGGCGAGGGCACGGATGCCGTGGCTGCTGGCCTGCACCAGCTCGTCCTCGTCGATGCGATCGGCCAGCAGCACCAGCGGAATGTCCTTGCCGCTGGCGGCGATGTGCTGGGCCACCAGCGGCAGCGGGATGCCCTGCGAGGGGGACGCCAGCACCAGGTCGATGGCCTGGCTGGACAGCACCTGGGACAGCTCGGCCGCATCCTGTGGACGCCAAGGGCGCACCGCGATGCCGCTGTTGCGCAGCGTGCTGACAATGGCTTCGGCATTCTCGCCGCTGTCATCGACGATCAGCAGGCGGATGGTGATGTCGTTCGCGTTCTGCATGCACTGCTCCCCAATCTGCGAATCTAGATACACGATGCGCGGCGAACCGTCCATGCGCGCGCCCCTTGCACGCATCGAACGGCGATCTGGTTCACACCACGCCACCGGCCGCGTGGCCGCTGGCCCAGGCCCACTGGAAGTTGTAGCCGCCCAGCCAGCCGGTCACATCCAGCACCTCGCCGACGAAATGCAGGCCGGGTACGCGCTTGGATTCCATCGTCGAGGACGACACCTCAGCGGTATCCACGCCGCCCAGGGTGACTTCGGCGGTGCGATAGCCCTCGGTGCCGCTGGCCACCAGCGGGAACGCGCCCAGCAGCTGCGCGGCCTGGCGCAGCACCGGCTCGTCCAGCTGGCGCACGGGCCGGTCGGGCAGCCAGTGCTCGCACAGGCGCTGCGCCAGCCGCTTCGGCAGTACCTCGGCCAGCACCGTGCGCAGCTCGGCGGCCGGGCGCTCGCGCTTCATCTGGCGCAGCCACTCGCCGGCATCCTGGCCGGGCAGCAGGTCCAGCTCCAGCGCATCGCCGGGTTGCCAGAACGAGGAGATCTGCAGGATCGCCGGGCCGCTCACGCCGCGATGGGTCAGCAGCATGAAGTTCTGGAAGCTCTTGCCGTTGCAGCGCGCCTCGATCGGCAGGGCGACACCACTCAGATCAGCCAGCCGTTCCTGGTGCTTGCCGCTGAGTGTCAGCGGCACCAGCCCGGCGCGGGTCGGCAGCACCTGATGGCCGAACTGGCGGGCAATCTCGTAGCCAAAGCCGGTGGCGCCCATGCTCGGAATCGACAGGCCGCCGGTGGCCACCACCAGCGAGGCGCTGTGGAACAGGCCATGGGTGGTGTGCACGCGGAAACCGTCGCTGCCGTGCTCGATGCGCTGCACGCTGCACCCGGTGCGGATCTGCGCGCCGGCCGCCTGGCATTCGTCCACCAGCATCTTCACGATCTGCTTGGACGAGATGTCGCAGAACAGCTGGCCCAGCTCCTTTTCGTGATAGGCGATGCCGTGCTTGCTGACCAGCTCGATGAAGTGCCAGGGCGTGTAGCGCGCCAGCGCCGATTTGCAGAAGTGCGGGTTGGCCGACAGGAAGTTGGCCGGGGTGGTGCCGGTGTTGGTGAAGTTGCAGCGGCCACCGCCGGACATCAGGATCTTCTTGCCGACCTTGTTGGCATGGTCGATCACCTGCACCTGGCGGCCGCGCTGGCCAGCCGTGATCGCGGTCATCAGCCCGGCCGCGCCGGCGCCGATGACCACCACGTCGCAACGGATCGTGCTCATGCCTTGGCGCGCTTGCGCCAGTTCGGGACCACGTCGAGCTGCATCTGATCGTTGAGCAGCTGCACTTCACCGTCCTGGATCAGCACGCTCCAGCGCATCGCGCGCTGGATCTGCTGGCCCCACAGTTCGACGAAGGCACCATCGAGGTCAACCACCGACAGGTTGTCGAAGCGCGCCAGGCCCTTGCCCTGCTTGCCCCACCAGATCTCCGAGGCGTTGCCGCCGTAATTGACCACCTGCACCTGTCGGCTGCGGTTGCTGGCCTTGCGGATGCGGGATTCGTCGGGATGGCCCAGGTCGATCCATTGCAGGATGTCGCCGGTGTAGTCGTGTTCCCACAGGTCCGGCTCATCGTCGGTACTCAGGCCGCGGCCGAATTCCAGGCGGTCGCCGGCGTTCAGCGCGAAGGCGAGCAGGCGCACCATCAGTCGTTCGTCGGTCTCGGACGGGTGCTGGGCCAAGGTCAGGTTGTGGGTCGCGTAGTAGCCGCGATCCATGTCGCTGATCTGCAGTTCGGCCTTGCGGATGGTGGCGGTAAGAGCCATGGGGGATCCGTGGACTAAAGACGTCAATGATAGAGGTTTGCTCCAAGGGTGTCCGTTGCCGGGCTGTCTGCGCAGCGTCAACGGTGGCACTCTTGGCGCTCTTTCCCGTGGCCGGAATGGACGCCATGACCCTGCCCAGCCACCTGCAGCTGCCCCCCGGCCACTGGCCCAGCCTGCTCGATGGCCTGTGCGCGCGTTTCCCGCGCATCGGTCGCGCGCAATGGCAGGACCGCTTCGCCCGAGGCCGTGTGCAGGATGCGCAGGGCAGGGCACTGGCGCCGGACATGCCCTGGCAGGTGGGGCTGGAAATCCAGTACTTCCGCGAGGTTGCCGACGAGCCGGTGATTCCCTTCGCCGAGACCATCCTGCATCTGGATGCGCACCTGCTGGTGGCCGACAAGCCGCACTTCCTGCCGGTAACGCCGGCCGGTGGGTATGTGCGCGAAACCCTGCTGTCGCGCCTGGTCGCACGCACCGGCAACACCGAACTGGCGCCGTTGCACCGCTTGGATCGGCTGACCGCCGGCCTGGTGCTGTTCTCGACCCAGGCGGCCACGCGCGATGCCTATCAGCGGCTGTTCCGCGAGCGGCGCATCGAGAAGACCTATGAGGCGCTGGCACCGGCGCTGCCCGGGCTGGCGTTTCCGTTGCAGCGGGACAGCCGTCTGGTGCCGGGGGAGCCGTTCTTCCGCATGGCCGAAGTGCCGGGCGAGCCCAATGCGCGCAGCCTGATCGAGCCGATCGAGGCCGAAGGGCCGGTCTGGCGCTACCGGCTGAAGCCGGAAACCGGTCGCAAGCACCAGCTGCGCGTGCATATGGCCGCGCTGGGCGCACCGATCGAGGGCGACGACCTTTACCCGCAGCTGCAGTCGCGGCCGGAGGGCAGCGCCGAGCCTGCACTGCAGCTGCTGGCACAGGTGCTGGCCTTCGATGATCCGCTGACCGGGGAACCGCGGCGGTTCAGCAGCCAGCGCCGCCTGTGCCGAATGGAGCAGGGCGGCTAGCGCGGGTCAGCGAGCCGGGCGTCGGGCCAGCCAGCGGTCCAGCTCGGCCGCGAACAGCTGCCGGTCGCGCGGGCCCAGCGGTGGCGGGCCCCCGGTCTGCACCCCGGCGCCGCGCAGTTCTTCCATGAAATTGCGCATCGACAGCCGCTCGGCCATGTTGTTCGGGGTGTACAGCTGGCCGCGCGGGTTCAGCGCCACGGCCTTCTTCTCCAGCACCAGCGCGGCCAGCGGGATGTCCTGGGTGACGACCAGGTCTCCGGCGGCGACCCGTTCGACGATGGCGCTGTCGGCCACGTCCAGGCCCTGGGGCACCTGGATCGAGCGCAGCCAGCGTGAGGGCGGGGTCCGGATCCACTGGTTGGCAACCAAGGTCAGCTCGATCCCAACGCGTTCAGCGGCACGGAACAGGATGTCGCGAATGACGGTGGGGCAGGCGTCCGCGTCCACCCAGATACGGGGGAGGGCGGGTTCAGCTTGGGTTTCAGCTTCAGTCATTTACCCAGTGTAGGGTAGGAAAATCCTGAATGGGGACTCGGGGTTAGCCTCGATCGGCTGCCAGCCCTTGTCACGTCTAGCGGGCGGGGCCAGCCGATGAACGTCCGGGCTATCGCTTTTTGCAGAAAACACGCGTATCGTTCGTCCCACTGTGTTTGCTAGGGTCACCGTGAATCGTGGCCTGGTGCAGTTGATCTCACGATCCGCTCATCGATCCGCTTTACCAACGCCTGCAACTCAGTCTCGGCCCCGATACCCGGTGGCTGCGATTTTTTCAACATGTGTTTCAGGAGTTAGTCAAATGTCTGATCGTCAGACCGGCACCGTCAAGTGGTTCAACGACGCCAAGGGCTTCGGCTTCATCACCCCGGAAAGCGGCCCGGACCTGTTTGTGCACTTCCGTGCCATCCAGGGCACCGGCTTCAAGACCCTGCAGGAAGGCCAGAAGGTTACCTTCATCGCCGTCCAGGGTCAGAAGGGTATGCAGGCTGACCAGGTGCAGGCGGTCTAATCCGTCTGCTACCGTTTGGTAGCCAGAACGCCGGAAGCGAAAGCTTCCGGCGTTTTTTATTGCCTGCCGTTTTGTAGAGTCGAGCTTGCTCGACTGATTTCAACGACAGTCGCGCAAGCTCGACTCTACAAGCGGCATGCACTCTGCGCGGTAGGATGAAATTCCTCCCCAAGGATCACCCCCATGCGTATCGTCCATCACCTGGAAAACTCCCGTTCCCTGCGTGTGCTGTGGATGCTGGAGGAGCTGGGGCTGGACTACGAACTGCGCCGTTATCCGCGTGACCCGAAGACGCTGCTGGCACCGCCGGAACTGCGCAACGTGCATCCGCTGGGCAAGTCGCCGGTACTGCAGGATGGCGAGCTGGTACTGGCCGAGTCCGGCGCGATCCTCGACTACCTCGCGGACCGCTACGACACCCAGCGCCAGCTGTCGCCGTCGCCGATGCCGGCCGATGGTGCCGAGCGCATCGCCTACCGCTACTGGCTGCACTACGCCGAAGGTTCGGCGATGCCGCCGCTGCTGCTGACTCTGGTGATGGGCCGCATCCGCAACGCGTCGATGCCGTTCTTCGCCCGCCCGATCGCGCGCAGCATTGCCGACAAGGCCGAGCACGGCTTCATCGGCCCGCAGCGACGACTGCACCTGGACTGGATGGAGCGCCGTCTGGCCGAAAGCCCGTGGTTCGCTGGCGAGCGCTTCAGTGCGGCCGACATCCAGATGAGCTTCCCGATCCAGGCGGCCGCCGCGCGCGGCGGTGGCCTCGACGACAAGCCGGCGCTGCGTGGCTTCCTCAAGCGTATCGGCGAGCGCCCGGCCTACCAGCGTGCCGAGGCCCACGGCGGTCATCTGCAGGCGCTCAGCGGCAATTGAGGCGGGCGGCGGTCATCCCCATCTTCAGCACCATGGATACCGACAGCCCCCGTTTCGACAACCGCCTGCTGCACACCCTGCCGGGCGACCCCGAATCCGGCCCGCGCCGCCGCGAAGTGCTGGGCGCGGCCTGGTCGCCGGTGATGCCGACTCCAGTGACGGCGCCTACGCTGCTGGCTTGGGCGCCGGACGTCGCCGCGATGCTCGGCTTCGATACCGCTGAAGTCGAAAGCGAAGGCTTCGCGCGGGTGTTCGGCGGCAATGCGCTGTACGCCGGCATGCAGCCGTGGGCGGCCAATTACGGTGGCCATCAGTTCGGCCACTGGGCGGGCCAGCTCGGCGACGGCCGCGCGATCTCGCTGGGCGAACTGGTCGCACCGGATGGCCGTCATTGGGAACTGCAGCTGAAGGGTGCCGGTCCCACGCCGTATTCGCGGGGTGCTGATGGCCGCGCAGTGCTGCGCTCATCCATCCGTGAATTCCTGTGCAGCGAAGCGATGCATCACCTGAGCGTACCGACCACGCGCGCGCTGTCGCTGGTCGGCACCGGCGAAGACGTGGTACGCGACATGTTCTACGACGGCCACCCGCGTGCCGAGCCCGGCGCCATCGTGTGCCGGGTATCGCCCTCGTTCCTGCGCTTTGGTTCATTCGAACTGCCAGCGTCACGCGGCGAAACTGCCTTGTTGCGGCAGCTGGTCGACGCGTGCATCGCCCGCGACTTTCCGGAGCTCGAAGGGCAGGGTGAGGCGCTGTACGGCGACTGGTTCGCGCAGATCGCGGTGCGCACTGCCGAGATGATCGCGCACTGGATGCGCGTCGGTTTCGTGCATGGCGTGATGAACACCGACAACCTGTCCGTGCTCGGCCTCACGCTCGATTACGGTCCTTACGGCTGGGTCGAGGACTTCGACCCGGACTGGACGCCGAACACCACCGACGCGCAGGGCCGCCGTTATCGTTTCGGTACCCAGCCGCAGGTGGCGTACTGGAACCTGAGCCGGTTGGCGCAGGCGCTGTCGCCGTTGTTTGCCGATGTGGCGCAGCTGCAGGCCGGTCTGGCGGCCTACCAGTCCACCTTCGTGGCCTGCACCCGACGCGATGCCGCAGCCAAGCTGGGCCTGGCCGCCGCCGACGATGACGACCTGGGGCTCTACCAGCGCTGGCAGCAGCTGATGCAGGACGGCGGCATGGATATGACCCTGGCCTGGCGTGCGCTGATGCGGGTTGATCCAGCGGCGCCAGGCGTGGGCGTGCTGGATGCGGTGTACTACGACGAGTCGCGCCAGCAGGCGGTGCAGGCGCCGTTGCAGCAGTGGCTGCAGGACTACGCGGCGCGGTTGCAGGCCGATCCACTTTCGGCCAGTGAGCGCGCGGCGAAGATGGCCAAAGCCAATCCGCTGTATGTGCTGCGCAACTGGCTGGCCCAGGAGGCGATCGACCGCGCAGAGCAGGGTGACCTCGGCGGTGTTCACGCACTGCAGGACGTGCTGCGCGATCCATACACCGAGCGTGCGGGGCTGGAACACTTCGCCGGCAAGCGCCCGGCGTGGGCAGACAACCGCGCTGGCTGCTCGATGCTGTCCTGCAGTTCCTGAGGGTGGGTTTCGGCAGGGCTGCGCCCTGCACCTGCAGAGGCCACCGCGCAAGCAACGGCCAAAGCCAAAGCGGCTCTGGATTGCTGATGGTCTGGCGGGACGGTGTGGGGCTGCAGGACACGCCGTAAACCCGTCCATGGGGGCTCGATGGCGCCATCCATGGCGCCAACGGTCCTGC